>CALBEG010000018.1 GCA_937927455.1 uncultured Elioraea sp.
GGCGGGAATGGTGACGGCGTTGGCGACGGCGATGGTGATGCCCGAGGCCATCGGTCCGATGATGACGGGCACGTTGTCGGCCTGCACGAGGCGTGTGGCCACCTGCACACCGACTTGTGGATTGGTCTGATCGTCCGCCTCGACGACAGCCAGGCGCTGGCCGTCCAGCACGCCGCCTTGAGCGTTGATCTCCTCGATCGCGAGCTGGATCCCCGCCCGGATCGGGGGAACGAAGGCGGCGAGCCCGCCCGAGGCAGAGAGGATGGCGCCGATCCGGATCTGCCCAGCCTGGGCGCGGACGGAAAAGACGGGAAGGGTCGCGGCGGCGGCCGTACCGGCGAGCAGGCCGCGGCGTGAAAGGGCAATCTCGCTCATCGTGGTCTCCCGGTGAACCTCGCCAGCCTTTCAGACGGCCGGCCTGCCGCGTCAGATGGGGGGCGTGCGCGCGCCAATCAAAGGGCAGGGCGCCGCGGAAGCCGGGTGCCCTTCTCCCGGCCAAGGCCCAACCCGGCGAGAAGCTCAGGAATCCGGTCCTTCACCTGGAAGTAGCCGCGCGTGGCGTGCGGCCAGATCACCTCGTCCCAGGTGCGCCGAAGCCGGATCAGGGGGATACCTTCAGCGTGCAACAGACGGGCCAGGCGATCGAGTCGCACCGCGATCGGGCCAACCGGGGCATGGGCGGTGACCACGGCGTCAACCCCAGCACCTTTCGCCCACGCGATGACGGAATCGATGTCCATCAGTCGCTCGGCGGGACCAGCAAAGGCCTGCGCTGCGCGCGCCAGCCCATCGGCCATCGCAGCCTCAGCGAAAGCACGCACCGGCCCGCCGATCGGAAACGGGCTCCGCGCCTCGGTCGCCAACACGCCGGCGACCGCGACGACCTGCGCCGAACTGAGCATGAGCGTCTCTGGGTTGAGATCCTCCTCCGTCAGCAGCAGCCCGACAGGTCCGGCGGGTGGAGCCTCAGCCGGCGGCAGCGGCGCAGGGGGCGGATGCGACGTCTCCTCCGCGACGGGGAGCGCACGTTCGTCCAGTTCTCCCGCCGGGTTGAAGCGCCCCTGGGTATAGGCGCGGATGTTGGAGGCGCGGGCGAGATAGTGCTTGCCCCGCGTATGCAGCCCCGCCACCCAGCGCCAGGAAAGGGTGTTGGAGGCCGGATCGCCATCGAGAAAGTGGCGGTAGGTGAAATCGGCCCCCAGTTCCCACGGCAGGCGAAGGGTGAAGATCCAGATCGAGGCGAACCACATCCGCGTGTGGTTGTGCAGGTAGCCAGTGGCGAGCAGTTCCCGCACCCAGGAGTCGAAGCACGCAATCCCCGTCCGGCCCGACACCGCATCTTCATAGGCTCGTCGCAGCCCGCCCTCGCTGTTGAGCCGCCCCTGCCACTCGGCCACGCGCGCCTGGTAGGCGAACCAGACGGCGGGGCGTTGTTCGAGCCAGCCCTTCCAGTAGGTCCGCCAAAACACCTCCTGGACGAACTTGTCGCAGGCCGCAGCCGGATGGTGGGCGAGCGCGGTCGCGACAAGCTCCTGCTCCAGGACCAGACGGTGGCGCACATGCGCCGAGAGAAGCGAGATGTTGGAGCGGTCCTCGGGCCCGAAATCGTGGTTGCGAGTCGCAGCATAGTCGCGACCCATGCGCGGGGCGAAGGCGGCAAGCCGCGCAAGCCCCGCCGCGCGCGTGGGTTCGGGAAAGCCCTCCTGTCTCATGCCGGCGAGATGGCGGGACTCGCCAAGGCCGCAAGCCTCAGGCGGTCAGCGCGAGGAACGGTTCCACCGCACGCAGGAACGCCTCTGGCACTTCTGCCTGCACCCAATGGCCCGCACCAGGAATGGTGACGAAGACAGCGCGCGGGAAGAGGCCAAGTGTTGCCTCGTAGTGCTCGGGCCGCACATAGGCGCTCCGTTCCCCGCGCAGAACGAGCACGGCGCCGTCGTAGCGGGCATGACGCGGCATTTCCGGAAACGAGGCGATCAGCGGCATGTTGGCTTCGATCGCCGCGAGATTGGGCTTCCAATGCGGCGCGCCAACAGCATCGAACACCAGGTTCTGCAGCAGGAAGGCGCGCTCGGCGGGGTTCTCGATTGTCGCGGCAAGCGCCGCATCAGCCTCCGCCCGTCGCATGCCGGGCCTCAGCGGCAACGCCCGCAGGGCGGAGGCATAGGCGCCGAGCGTGGTGCGATAGGCCACAGGGGCGATGTCGACGACGATTAGCCTCTCGACGAGGGCGGGCCGGGTCAGAGCAAGCACCATCGCGACCTTTCCGCCCATCGAATGGCCGAGCACGACCGCGCGGCCGCCGCCCCTTTCTTCGATCAGAGACGCGACGTCCTCCGCCATCGCGACGTAGTCCATGCACGGATCATGCGGGCTGTCGCCGTGATTTCGAAGGTCGGCAGCGATCACGCGCCGCCCTGCCGCAGCGAGCCGCCGCGCGATCGCGCCCCAGTTGCGCGCCGACCCGAACAGCCCGTGCAGGATGACGACCGGCGACCCCTCGCCGATCTCGACCGCGTGCAACCGAAGTTCGCCCATCTCGTCTCCTGCATGCAGGGAACGGATGATGCGGGAAAGGGGGGACGGATGGACCTCCCCCCCGCACCCTCCCGTCAGAGGTAGTGTTCCGTCAACGGGCGAAAGCCGTTGAAGGATTGCGCCGCGTAGGTGGTGGTGTACGCGCCCGCGGAGAGGAACTCGACGCGATCGCCCGCCTTGAGGTCGAACGGCAGACGATAGGGCGAACGTTCGTAGAGGATGTCCGCCCCGTCGCAGGTCGGCCCTGCGATCGCCACCGGCCCCACCACACCGCCGACGCGGTTGGTGCGCAGCGGATAGCGAATCGACTCGCCCTCGGTCTCGGCAAGGCCGCCGAACCGCCCGATGTCGAGATAGACCCAGCGGATCGGGTCGTCCTTCGCCTTGCGGCTGACCAGCACGACCTCGGCGGATACCACCCCCGCATCGCCGACGATGAAACGGCCCGGCTCAACGATCATGTCCGGGATGGCGTTGCCGAAGGCCCTCGTCATCGCGCGCATGATCGCATGCGCAAAATGATCGATGCCCGGAACGTCCTCCATGTAGCGCACGGGAAAACCGCCGCCCAGGTTGACCATGCGGAGGTTCACGCCGCGCTCGGTGAGGTCGGTGAACAGCATGCCCACCTTGGCGATCGCAGCCTCGTAGGCGACCGCATCGCGCTGCTGGCTGCCGACATGGAAGGAGAGGCCGTAGGCGTCGAGCCCAAGCTCACCCGCCCGCACCATCAGCTCGCGCGCCATCTCGACCGAGCAGCCGAACTTGCGGCTGAGCGGCCAATCCGCCCCATCGTTCTCGACCAGAAGGCGGCAATAGACGCGCGACCCGGGAGCGGAGCGCGCCAGCTTCTCGAGCTCCTCCTCCGAGTCGAAGGCGAAGAGGCGAACGCCCGCTGCATAGGCGCGCGCAATCGCGGTTTCCTTCTTCACCGTGTTGCCGAAGCTGATCGCCTCCGGGGCGGCACCTGCCGCGAGGAGCGCCTCGATCTCCTCCCAAGAGGCGGCATCGAAGGCGGAGCCGAGGGAGACGAGCCGCTCCAGGATCGGCCGCGCCGGGTTCGCCTTCACCGCGTAGTAGATGCGGGCGAGCGGAAGCGCCGCCGCCAGCGCGCGGTAGTTCTCCTCCACACGGTCGACGTCGAAGACGAGGCAGGGCGTCGCAGGACGAACCTCCTCGAGGAAACGAGCGATTTTGGGGGTCATCGCACGGGCCCTCCCCTTCACTCCAGCGGGGCGGCCTCTCCAGCCGACACGCCCCAGGTTGACGAAACGGTCGAACGAACCAGCAACCCCGGAGGGCCCGCAGTGAGGAGGCGCTTCGACCTTCTCCTGCATACCCGGCCCGGTTAGTGGCCAGAACGCTTGACGTCGTTGCGTAAACCCCGAGGGGCCAGAGGCACGTGCGTTGCTGCGTCTGCGCGCGATATACGCGCAGCGCTCTCACAATGGAAGAAAAAATCGACCCGCGCCCGACGCATTCCGGCAATGACGGCGCGCCCCTCTTGCGAGTCGCGCGGATGGAAACAGCCCAGCTTCTCCGCCCTCAGATGAGACCGGACAGCGGGCTCGATGGGTCGGCGGAGAGCTTGCGCGGCATACGCCCGGCGAGATACGCGAGCCGGCCAGCCTCCACAGCAGCCTTCATCGCTCGCGCCATCCGCACCGGGTCGCGCGCGTGGGCGATTGCCGAGTTCATCAGCACCGCATCGCAGCCGAGTTCCATCGCGATCGCGGCGTCGGAGGCGGTGCCAACCCCGGCATCGACCAGCACGGGGACCTTGGCTTGTTCGACGATCAGGCGGATCGTCACCCGGTTCTGGATCCCCAACCCTGAGCCGATCGGCGCCCCGAGCGGCATGATCGCGACCGCCCCCTGCTCCTCAAGCCGCTTCGCCGCCACAGGGTCGTCCACGCAATAGACCATCACCTGGAAGCCCTCGCGCACCAGCGCGTCGAGAGCGCGGTGGGTCTCCTGCATGTCGGGATAAAGAGTGGGGGGCGGGCCGAGGACCTCGAGCTTGACCAAGTTCCACCCTCCCGCCTCGCGCGCGAGCCGCAGCGTGCGCACCGCCTCCTCCGCCGTGTGGCAGCCCGCAGTGTTGGGAAGGTAAGTGTAGCGCGAGGGCGGCACGAAATCCTGCAGCATCGGCGCCGAGGGGTCGGAGAGATTCACCCGCCGCACCGCCACCGTGACAATCTCTGCCCCCGAGGCCTCGATCGCGGCCGCCGTCTCCGCGAGGTCACGATAGCGGCCAGTGCCGACGATCAGGCGTGAGCGGAATGTCCGCCCCGCCACCTGCCAGCTGTCCTCGGCGGCTTCGGCGGGCGCGATGTCGCCGCCGCCGATGAAGTGCACGATCTCGATTCGGTCTCCTTCCGCCAGGGCCGTCGTCTCGTAGGCCGAACGCGGCACGATCTCGAGGTTGCGCTCCACCGCCACCTTGCGCGGATCGATCGCCAAGGCCTCGAGCAGGGAGGCGACTGTGGCCGGGCTGGCGATGCGACGGACCTCGCCGTTCACGGTGAGGCTGAGGGTGGCGGTGGCAGCGGTCGCGGTCATGGCCCCGGTGATATGGGGTGGCTGGGCGGCGGCGGCGAGGCGGCGTTCAGGCGGCGGCGGGTGGGGCATCCGGGGCGATGATCCTCACCCGCGCGATCCGACGCCCCCGCACATCGGCAGCGATCAGGCGGTAGCCCGCCACCTCCACCGGCTCGCCGCGCCGCGGCAGCCCTTTGGCTGCGGCCATCAACAGACCGGCCACCGTCATCGCCTCCTCCTCCGGCAGGGCCCAGTCGAGTTCGCGGTTGAGGTCGCGCACCCGCGTCTCGCCCGGAACCTCGATCTCGCCCGCCCCCTTCAACGCATCGGCGAGGATCGTCTCGCCAGCTTCCGTGATCTCGCCGACCACGACCTCCATGATGTCGTGCAGCGTGACCAGGCCCTCGATCTGCCCGTACTCATCCACCACCAGGGCCGCGTGGCGCCGCGACCGTCGGAACAGCTGCAGTTGATCGAGGAGGGGACGCGTCTCCGGTGCCAACGGCGCGGGTTCGGCGAGCGCGGTCAGATCAAGCCGCGAGAGATCCCCTCCGACCGCGTGGAGGGCGCGAAGGGCCGCCCGGGTTTCGATGAGACCGATCAGCTCCCGCCCCCCGTCGCGCCAGAGCGGCAGCAGTCCATGGCGGGTGGCCAGCAGGCGACGGATCGACTCGGCAGGGGGCTGATCGGCATCCAGCGCCTCAATCCGGCTGCGGTGCGTCATCACGTCGGCAACTGTGAGGTCGTCGAGAGCGAGCACGCCGCGCAGCATCCGCCGCTCCTCCACCGCCGCCGCCTCGTCCGTGCCCTCGCCGTGCAGCGCGATCGCTCCCATCAGCTCCTCCTCGCTCTGCGCCCGCTCGCCGCCGACCTGCACCCCAGCAAGCGCGAGCAGAGAGCGGACGGCCGCGTTCACCGCCGATGCCGGAGGCCCGAACACGCGCATGGTTGCGGCGAGAAGCGGGGTGGCGGCCAACGCCGCACGCTCGGGGTGAGAGAGCGCCCAGGTCTTCGGCAGCACCTCCGACAGCACGACGAGAGTGACGGTCATCGCCACCGAGGCGTAGGCAACCCCCTGATCACCGAACGAGGCGATCAGCAGCCCGGCCGCAAGCGCGGTGGCGGTGGTGTTGACCAGGTTGTTGCCCAGGAGGAGGGCGGCGAGCAGGCGGTCCTTGCGCTCGCGCAGGCTGGCGAGGAGGCCGGCGCGGGCGTCGCCGGCGCGGGCGCGGCGGGTGATGAAGGCGCGCGAGGCGCCGGTGAAGGCGGTTTCGGCACCCGAGAACAGGGCGGACAGCACGAGCAGGGCGGCGATCGCAGCCAGCGTGGCGAGGTCGAGAGCCGACATGTCCCTTCCCTTAGCCCGGCAGGGGGGGCGGCTGCGAGCACGCCTGACGCGCGTTGTCGACCCCCGCCCCCCGTGCTAAGCCCCCGCTTCCCGCAATAAACGGTTGGACCTCACTGCCGTGGCCGAGCCGCTGGTCGCCGTGCTGAACGGCCCGAACCTCAACCTCCTCGGCGTGCGCGAGCCTGCCGTCTACGGCCGCGCCACGCTGGCCGACATCGAGGCGCTCTGCCGCGACCGCGCGGCGCGGCTCGGGCTTGCCATCGAGTTCCGCCAAACGAACCACGAAGGCGTGCTGATCGACTGGGTGCAGGCCTGCCGCGGCCGCGCGGGGGGCATTGTCATCAACCCAGGCGGTCTCACACATACATCGGTCGCCTTGCTCGACGCGCTCGCGGCGACCGACCTTCCGGTGATCGAGGTGCACCTCTCCAATATCCACCGTCGCGAGCCGTTCCGCGAACGCAGCCTGACGGCGAAGGCGGCGATCGGGGTGATCGCCGGGCTCGGGGCTGCGGGCTATGGGCTCGCGCTCGAGGCGATGGCAGGGCTCGTCGCGGCGGCTGCCGAGGCCGTCTCCGCATGAGCCGGCTTACCATCGACGAGGAGGCGATCAGACGCCTCGCTGCCCTGCTCGAGGAGACGGGACTGTCCGAAATCGAGATCGCGGAGGGCGAGTCGCGGCTTCGGGTGGCGCGCGCGACCGCGCAGACCCTGGCCATCGCCCCGCCAGGCGCGCCATCCGCCCCCCCTCCCAGCCGCGACGAGTCCGCCTCTGCCGAGACCTCGCCCGACGCCTCGCACCCCGGGGCGGTGCTGTCACCGATGGTCGGGGTCGCATACCTTTCGCCAGAACCGGGCGCTCCGCCCTTCGTCAAGGTTGGTGATACAGTGGCGCAGGGGCAAACCCTGCTGCTGATCGAAGCGATGAAGACCTTCAACCAGATCAAGGCGCCCCGACCCGGAGTGGTGCGACGGATTTTCGTGGAAAGTGGCTCGCCCGTTGAATACGGCGACGTGCTGATGCTCATTGAGTGAGCCGAAGCCTCCTCCCTCAGGGGGCGAAGGAGTGTGCCGAGGATGGCGGGAGGCGGAGCATGTTCCGCAAGGTGCTGATCGCGAACCGGGGCGAGATCGCGCTTCGCATTCATCGTGCCTGCCAGGAGATGGGGATTCGCACGGTGGCGGTGCATTCCACGGCCGATGCCACCGCCATGCACGTCCGGCTCGCCGACGAGAGCGTGTGCATCGGCCCCCCGCCGGCGAAAGAGAGCTACCTCAACATCCCGGCCATCCTCTCGGCCGCGTCGATCACCGGAGCGGATGCGATCCACCCGGGCTACGGGTTCCTGGCCGAGAATGCCGAGTTCGCCGCCATCGTCGAGGCGCACGGCATCGCCTTCATCGGCCCCTCCGCCGCCCATATGCGCATGATGGGAGACAAGATCGAAGCCAAGCGGACCATGGCGCGGCTCGGAGTGCCGCTCGTCCCCGGGTCCGACGGACCGGTGGAGAGCCTGGCCGAGGCTGAGGCCGTTGCGCGCCGCATCGGCTACCCCGTGCTGTTCAAGGCGGCGGCCGGCGGCGGCGGGCGGGGCATGAAGGTCGCGCGCAGCGCGGGCGAGCTCGCCGAGGCCTTCGCCCTCGCCCGTACCGAGGCGAAGGCCGCCTTCGGCAACGACGCGGTGTATCTCGAGAAATATCTGGACCGACCCCGCCACATCGAACTGCAGGTGCTGGCCGACCATCACGGCAACGTCGTCCATTTCGGCGAGCGCGACTGCTCTCTGCAGCGCCGCCACCAGAAGCTCCTTGAGGAGGCAGGCAGCCCCGCGCTTGCGCCGGGCGAGCGCGACCGGCTCGGCCGCATCGTCATCGAGGCTTTGCGCGAGATCGGCTACCGCAACGCCGGCACGCTCGAGTTCCTCTGGCAGGATGGGCAGTTCGCCTTCATCGAAATGAACACGCGCCTGCAGGTGGAACATCCAGTGACGGAGATGATCTGCGGGGTGGATCTCGTGCGCGAGCAGATCCGCCTCGCTGCAGGCGCGCCTCTCGGCTATGCGCAGGACGATATCCGCTTCTCTGGCCATGCCATCGAGTGCCGGGTGACCGCCGAAAACCCCGAAACCTTCGCCCCCATGCCTGGGCGCGTGACCACCTACCACCCGCCCGGCGGCTTGGGCGTGCGTGTCGATTCCGCCCTCTACTCCGGCTACACTGTACCGCCCCACTACGACAGCCTGGTCGCCAAGCTGATCGTGCACGGGCCGGATCGCGCGACGGCGCTTGCTCGGCTGAAGCGCGCACTCGCTGAATTCGTCATCGACGGCATCGCCACCACCCTGCCCCTGCACCGGCTGATCGTGGAGGATCCCGCGTTCGGCGCAGGCGACTACACCATCCACTGGCTGGAGCGGTTCGTGCGGCAGACCGCCGCCCCGCTCGCCGCATGACGCGCCACGGCGCCGGCCTCACCGAGATCACGCCCGAGCTTGTCCTGCGCGCCTATCGCGCCGGGCTCTTTCCGATGGCGGAACGCCGCGACGGCGACCGTCTGTATTGGCTCGACCCGGAACTGCGCGGCATTCTGCCGCTCGATCGCTTCCACCTGCCGCGCAGACTCGCCCGCACCGTGCTCGGCGGCGTCTTCGAGGTGCGCTGCGATACCGCTTTTGCCGAGGTGATCAAGGGCTGTGCGGCACCTGTGCCGGATCGGCCTGAGACCTGGATCAACCTCGAGATCGAGCGCCTGTTCAATGCCCTGCACGGCATGGGCTACGCGCATTCGGTGGAGTGCTGGCACGAGGGGCGCCTGGTCGGAGGGCTCTACGGGGTGGCGCTGGGCGGCGCCTTTTTCGGCGAAAGCATGTTCTCGGTGGTGCGCGACGCGTCCAAGGTCGCGCTCGTGCATCTGGTGGCGCGTCTTCGCCTCGGCGGGTTCAGGCTCCTCGACACCCAGTTTGTGACCGATCACCTCGCCCGCTTCGGCGCGATCGAGATCCCGCGCGGAGAGTATCGCCGGCTGCTCGCCGCCGCCCTCACCGCGCCGGCGCATTTCTTTACCGCGCCGCCGGCCGACCAGCTCCGCGCCGAGATTGAGCGGTTGCGTGGCCGGGCCTGAGCACCGCCCTCAGCGGCAGGCGAGCACACGCACGTCGTACACCGCGTGTTCCAGCATGTGCACCGCGGGGGCGGCGGCAAAGATCCACCCCGCGAACACTGGCCCAGGCCCAAGCCGACGATCCACCACGCGCAGCCATGCCGCGGCATCCGGCTGCTCGTCGGGCGGGCGGCGATGACAGGCCTCGACCAGGATCTCGAGCGTGCCGAAGCTGACGCGCTCGCCCCGCCGCACCTCCAGCACGGTGGTGCGCGCCGTCACCTTGTCGAGGGCCTGCAGGACCGCGACCTCGGAGGCGATCCAGCGGCTCTCAGCGTTGGCAGCGCAGACGGCGAACGAGGCGGCGAGGGCGAGAGCCTTGCCGTTCATCTCCTGCCACCAGGCGGGCGAAGCGAGGCGATCAGGGCGGCGAGTTCACGGCGCAGCAGGTCCGGATCGACACCCATCAGCACCGCATCCTCGAAGGCGTCTCGCACAACCTGCGTCACCTCGGCCCAGTTCTCCTCCAGAACCTTCAGCTTTTCGCGGCAGGCGATCGGGCTGCCGTCAGGCCCGCGCCAGCGCGTCTCGATCTCCGCCATCGTTCAGCCCCCGGGCCGCTGAGGAGCCGAACCGCCCATACCCTCGCGCGCGCCTTGCGCCTCCCGCCCAACGGCCGAAACGAGATCGGTGACCGAGAAGATGAAGCGACCAAGCAGCGCCTCGAGGCTCACGGCGGATTGCGTCGCCTCGATCACCCCACCTGGGCCCAGCATCTGCTCCGACCCTCCGGGCACGAGCGCGATGTAGCGCCCGCCGAGCAGACTCTCCGACGTGATCTCGGCCGAGGTGTCGACGGGCAGGCGGACGGAGGGGTCGACCCGCATGGTGACGACGGCGAGGAAGGTCTCGGGGTCGAGCCGCTGCGCTACCACCGAGCCGACCTTCACGCCGGACACTTTCACATCTGCTCCGGGCCCAAGGCCGTCGATGCGGTCGAACTTAGCAATGAGGTCATAGCCGGGCCCGAGCGAACGGCCGCTGTGGGTGACGGCGTAGAACAGGAACACCCCCGCCACGCCGAGCACGATGGCGCCAGCGACGAGCTCGGCAAGACTTCGCCGAGTCATGACCGCCTCTCGTCCTCGAGGTCTGGCGTCCAGGCTTCGTAGTCGCCCGTCGCACGCGGCCGTCGGCCACCGGCGAGCTCGTGACCCGGCGGGCGGTAGGCCTGGGGTGTGCCGGTCATATTCGGCACGTGCTCCTGCTGCCAGGGGTAGAGCTTGACCTCGGGCAGCGGCGCCTCCGTCGTGTGGTGCAGCCAAGCATGCCACTCGGGCGGCACTTTGGTCGCCTCGACCTCGCCGGCATAGATCACCCAACGGCGCTTGCGCATGCCGGGACGGGCGTTCCGCTCCTCGTAATAGGTGTTACCGAAGCGGTCCTGTCCCACCTTGCGGCCACGCAACCAGGTGAAGAGCCAAGTCCCAATCGTCGTCATCGTCGCGGCATAGGCGGTTCGACCTTCCATCAGCGCCGCTTCTTGCACGCGGGAGGGGAGACCGTCCAGCACCTGGTCCGAAGCTCGCTTACGCTCGCTCGTCTGATCGTTTCCTGCACCCGGTCGTGCCGCCTTCGCCGCACGGAAGCCGGCCAACCACCTGAGCATCTTCGCCGCTGATGTTTCTGCGGCGATCCACGCGACCATGCGGGCGCCACCGCGCACGTCTGAGGTCGGGGCAGGCGAAGGCTGGCAGGATTACCTCGCGGCTCAGCTTCGCGATCGCGCGCCCAGCCCGCCCCTGAACCACTCCCGGACTGCCCGGGCAGAAGTCGAGACGGAGCACGGTCAGCACCGCGGTGATATACCGCGCGCGAGCCCTTGCGATGGTGGCCGAACGAAGACATGGCAGCAAACGCGCCGACGGACACGACTTTGCAGGCCGCGATCGGCTTGCTCGATGTGCAGGCGGTGCCGACCAGCTTGCACTCCACCGAGGCCTTCTGGCCGCGCACCATCAGACCGCACTCGAAGAACATCTTGTCGGTCACGGGGCGATCATTGATGCTGACACCATGTTCGTTACTCCGAGCGCCGACACGGGCACGCAGGTGAAGCGCGCTCTCTGCGATCTCGCCAACCCCGCGCGAGTTGAAGGCATGGCGCAGAGCAATGCCCTCTCGGAGGCCCTTCGGCACGCGCGTTGCCCTCACGCCTCCCTCCTCTCTCGTCGTCGCTTTCCGCCTGGGTCCGCAGCTCATCGAGCGGGGGGAACGGCATGAGAGTGGAGTGCATCGCGTCATGGGGTGTGAACCCGGCGATGACGAAAGTCTCGTCCAACCCCCCGCCTCTCCTCAGGTGCGACGTTCGGCGCCACCAGGGTGGCCACCCTTCCCGCGCGCGCCGTGGAAGGGCGCCGAATCGGGCAGGATCGCCAAGATCTGCGAAGGCAGCGTATGGTCGTGTTGGCGCGAGCATGTTGTCGACGCAACACACTCCGTCGTCGCGGTCACAACGTTGTCGCGCAAGTTTTCTAGGCGACCCTCGTTTCCTCCACCCGATTGGCGCACTGATACCAATCCGCACATCAGCCGAGTCGAAGGCGTGGCCTAGGCTGGTGGCGATGGCCCGAACCGTCGCTGACGTCAGCGCACTGGCCAGGGAAGGACCGTACCGGGGCGCCGAAACCGATCGTCACCTTTCATTCCCTAACCCAAACGGTGCACAACGTCTGCTGCCATGCGCCGGGGCCCACTTGCGGCTCTGGTGATGCCATGCCGCCGACATTCGTGGTCTGAAACGCTTCCGCGGCCCGAATAAACCGCAGGTTGTCCATTTCCCTATGCATCGACCGCGACCAGGCAGAGGCTCACCTTTGCCAGCACGTCATGGGCGGGGACAGTCGTGCACGCCAACACCGGCATGACGGGCGAACCCGCGAAGTCCTGCAACGCGATCGTCGGCGCGAGACAGAATGGCGTGATCACCTCCCACCGTGCGATCGGCGGAGCGGCAAAGCATTGCCTTGCCTTTCATCGACCAACACCGATTCCAGTGAACGCTCGCCCAGCAGCGAGGCCGAGGCAAGACTGACGAGATCGCCGCGAATGGCTTCGGCACGCGACGCGGGCGCCAACGCGCATGAGCTGCAGACGCGATCGAAAACCAGTCCGGCAACCATGCTGGTGCAAGCCTCAGGCCGCGAATGAACCCGCAGCCACGTGTCGAGCACTCTGCAACAGCGTGAGAAGCGAGCACAGCATGAACAGACAGCGTCCGTATGCTGGCCGCGCGCCCCTTTTGGACCAAGCACGTCATTCGTCTTTCCCCTCAGCCACCTCCGCCAAGAGGCAGCGGTTGCGCAGCCCCTATCGAAGCGGATGTGCGGCTGGCTGGAGCCAAGAAGGAGGCATGTCGTGATCGCGCAGCAGGTTGATCCTGGTCTTCACCACCAGGGTGGCACGAGCGAACATGTCCGAATGCGGCAGCGGCGTCTCATCCTCCTCCAAATGCTTGCCGCGGCAAGGTGCGCTCGGCCATCAAGATCGAAGACTGCGGGAAAGACGGGCGTGCCAACATCCTCGATGACCGGCACACCGCCAAAGCGCAAGCATGCTGCACCGAGCAACGAACCAGCCCACTCGTTTTGTGAACGCATCCATTAATCGTGTCGACCTGCAAGGCGGTGATGCCGGTTGCACTCACGTGATTGAAACCAATGATTGCGACCGTCCCGCTCTTGATCACGCCCACCGTCGTTTCTCCCTTGAGCGCGCGCACCGTCGCCACTTGCAGCCCGGTGTTGCTTGCTTCGGGATGAGACATCAGGGTGAGCCTGAACGTCCGGGTCGCGGGGAGACAACGTTCGGTTGGTTGCGGGACGAAAGGTTGTGCGGGCAAGCTGACGCGGATCGCCCCTGGCAGACGGGTGATTGATGCCACCTCCGACGGTAGCGCCCTTTGAGCGGCTCCGCACGCATCTGGTGGGCCGCATTTGCCGCGCCTGTTGTGGCGCGTGCAACGCGCTCCGGCGTCTCTCACGCCCGCGCTGCCCTGCATGCTCCCGCACGGGAGAGATCGCCAATGTCAAGTGCCGCCCACAGGACGCGTGTGAGGCGCTCGGAATATGGTGCCTCCATGATCGGGTCGGCGGTTTCGTGCGTCGCTGATGCTCCGTGCATGAAGCATTCCGTTGCCTGGCTGATCGATGACGTACCGTTCGAACCGACCGAGGCAATACGGCCGCCTCCCGCTGCAGCAAGGCGATGTCCCGTTGCTGCCGTCGTCGCGCGACACGTGATGGCGACCATCAGAGTGGGATGAAGGGTTCATTGCTCTGGCCTGGTCGGTCCGATCGGCTGCGTCATCCCTGGTTTGAGCCGCCGTGTGCCGGAACGGATTTGGACGGGGCGGCACGACAACCCGCAGATCAGCATGGGTTTCCAGGGGTGGCCGCGGCATCGGCATGAGTAACTGATGCGGAGCAGTCAGCGCGTCGCGCAGAAACCGCAGGAGGGCGAGGGCCGACGTGTCTTCAAGCGCTCGCAGACCAGCGATTGTCTGCACGGGGAGCAGGGCGAAAACTTTCACAGCGCGGGCGCGGCACCTCACGCAACGGACCGTCCACACATCGCGATCCTGGCGAACCCGGTCGCATGGCTTGCACTGATCTGCGGTTGCGCCAACCACGCCGCGACTACGATGCGAACCTTGACACCAACTGACAGAACGCTGCTCGTTTCAACGCACTGGCCAACACCTGCGGTCCCCTCGCGTCAGTCATCGCCGCCTGACCCGCGTCTCGGCGTCGCGCCCTCAGCTGCGCCGCGTACGTTGCAATGGTCCAGGCTTTCCTGTGCTTAGTGGTGAGGAGGCGGCGCGGCACTCCGGTGCGGGGTGCGGAAAACCATCGCGTGACGTGGAGCGACGGGATCGGACCGAAGCGTGAGCGACACGCGGCAGTGTTTGTTGCCATCCAGGGCGTCGGCCTCGCCTTCGGGGACAGCTGGGCCTTCGGTCGCGCTTGCGGGACGCCATCGCGGATTTCACAGCACTGGTGTAGGACATGCGGCACATAGGGTCAGCGCGTTTATCGATCCTTGCCTCGCGCTACCGGCAGGTGTTGGAGTGCGCTGCCTCCTCGCCCCCGTGCGCCGTTGTCGAATTCCTCACAAGCACCTCGGCTGCAGGCTACTCAGTCAACGACGATGTGCCTGGCGATGGCTGATCTCACATCGCGACATTGGCCCACCTCCCTTCGAGTTGATCTACCGCAATGCAGCAGCGAGAGGCTCGCGTAAGAGTGGCAGCGACGCTGAGCAAAATACCGCGCGCCGGCGAAGGTCGGGAAGAGCTGCCCCGGCCGGCACATGTGACGAGTGTCTTGCGCGTGATGGCCTCGGAGGTCGGAGATGGACACGGAGCTCATACTGACTTTGCAACGAGGTGTGATCTGGGACGAGCGCGTCGTCGGAGACCTCTTTCTCGGGGGCGTGGGCGTTGGCGCGTTCCTGTTCGCCTTCTTGCTCTGGCGCTTCGCAGAGGAGCGCTACCTGCCCCTGGTCAAGGTCGCAGCCACGATTGCACCGGTCTCCGTTTCAGCGGGTCTTGGCCTTCTGTTCTGGAAGCTTGGCAACAAGCTCAACGTGCATCAGATGATGCTCAACATATCGCCGACCTCCGTGATGTGGTGGGGTGCCATCATCCAGGGCGCCTTCGTCGCCTTGTCCGCCCTCTTCGCCTTCCGATTGCTCTTCCCGCAAGTGAGCCTGCCCCGGGTTCTCAGCGCGTCGGTAGCAGGATTTCTGGGTGTCCCTTTCGCCGTTGCGGTCGGCATCTATCATGGTTTGTTACTCGCGGTTCTGACCTCGCACCCGCTCTGGGCGTCGGGTCCAATGATCGTCACCTCGGTGTTGCTGTTCACAGTGACCGGGGTTGCGGCGTCCGTGCTCGTGTATCTCGCTTTGCGGGCTGCTGTTCGGTTCGAAACAGGCCCGTCGGACATTTTCGCTCAGGGCCTCAAGCCCGTTGCCTTGGTGCTGCTTGCGAGTGCCGCACTCCTCCTCGTGACCCTGTTCGCGTGGTGGGTCGATTTGCGCTTCGGTTCCGTTCCCGCCCGTCTGGCCTTGCAGGCGATGCTTGCCGAACACGGCATCGTGCTGGCTGTTTTCGGCATCGGGTTTGGCCTCTTGGTCCCGATCGTCATCGGGATTTCGCTGCTGCCGCACTTTGGGGCAGGTCGGACGCCGTCCGCCGCCCTGGTTGGGCTTGCCTGCCTGCTTCTGCTCGTTGGTGGCTTCACCATCCGTTACGCCGCCGTGATTGGCGGTCAGCTCCCAACTCCCCTCTCCGTGATGGCAACGCTGTCCTGAAGGATCCCGAACGATGACCGCCATTTCGATGACTGCCCACATAGAGCCGGTTATCGACGCGTCGCGCCGGTCCGTGTTGAAGGCTGCCGGAACCGCGCTCTTTGCCTCGGCGAATGGTTTGCCCGCGCTGAGCCTGCTCACCCCGACGGACGCCCATGCGTCGAAGGCTCCTGCAACCGGGACCTGGGTCGCAACGACCTGCCAAGGCTGCACGAGCTGGTGTCCGGTGCAGGTGCGCGTCGTCGACGGGCGAGCGATCCATCTTCGCGGCAACCCGGAAGCGAAGGGCAACCACGGCAAGATTTGCCCGCGCCCGCATCTCGCCTTGCAGCAGGTTTACGACCCGGACCGCGTGCGCCAGCCGCTGAAGCGAACCAATCCGAAAAAGGGGCGAAACGAGGACCCCGGTTTCGTTCCGATTTCCTGGGACGAGGCTATGGACACGATTGCGGATAGGATCATGGAACTTCGGCGCAACGGAGAGATCCACAAATATGCTCTGCTTCGAGGGCGCTATACCGCATTGAACGATATCTTGTATGATAAGTTCACCAAGCTGCTTGGTTCGCCTAACAATATCAGCCATTCTTCCATCTGCGCCGAAGCGGAAAAGTTCGGTGCCTTCTACACGGAAGGGTATTGGAACTATCGCGACTACGACCTCGAGGAGGCTCGCTACATTCTCTGCTGGGGTGCGGATCCGGTCGCCTCGAACCGCATGGTGCCGCACGCCATCAACTTCTGGGGCGGGGTACGAGACCAGGCGAACATCGCCGTCATCGACCCGAGGCTGTCGGCGACCGCTGCAAAGGCGAACGAGTGGCTCCCCGTCATTCCCGGTGAAGACGGCGCGCTGGCCCTCGCCATCGCGCACGTCATCCTTGTCGAAGGAGTCTGGAACAAGTCTTTCGTCGGCGACTTTGTCGACGGCAAGAACCGCTTTGTCCCTGGGCGGGAGATCGAACCACTGCAGACACTCGCCTCGGCGGCAGGCGCAACCGCGACGAATGGGGCCAGCAACGCTGTCCCGGTTCCGATATTCACTGAAAAGCACACCCATGGCTTGCTTGCCTGGTGGAACCTTGAACTGAAAGATCGCACGCCGGAGTGGGCGGAGCCGATCTGCGGTATCCCTGCCGCGCAGATCCGTCGCGTCGCACTCGATTTCGCTGCAGCCGGTTCGCGCGCCATAAGCTGGCTGTCACCCGGCGCCTCCATGCAGGTGCGTGGTGCCTATGCCGCCATGGCCGCCCACGCGCTCAACGGTCTCGTTGGGTCGGTCGATGCACGAGGTGGCGTCGTCACGCATGCACCCACTGTGACGCGGAGTGCACCCGCGCACGATGCATATCTCGACGACATCGCGAAAGAGGGGCTGAAGCGTCCGAAGATCGACCACCGGGGCCGGCTCGAATTCCCAGCCATGGCGTCCGGCCGTCCCGGCAGCGGCGTGGTGACGAACCGCGTCGCCGACGCCATGCTCGCCAATGACCCCTACGATCTCAAACTGATCATCGCCTACTGGTCCAACTTCGCATTCTCCTGCACCGGCGCACAGCGTTGGGACGAGGCGCTGAGCAAACTTCCCTTCCTCGTGCACATCACCACCAACGCCTCGGAAACGACGATGTTTGCCGACATCGTCCTGCCAGCGCCACATCAGCTGTTTGAACGCTGGGGCTATGTGAACAACAAGCAGAATCTGCACAGCTACACGACCTTGAACGTGCCGGTGATCAAGCCCGTTGCGGATGTGCGCAACGAGGAGACGGAGGTGCCCTGGCTGCTTGCTGAGAAGCTTGCCGAACGCGGCTTTGACAAGCCACTCCGCTACTTCAAGGAGATGTTCAAGGACCCCGAAACCGGCCAGGCTCCGACGACCGCCCAGGAGTTCACTCTGTGCCATCTGAAGGCGTCAACCCGAGCATGTTGGGACAAGACCGATCCCAACTGGGGCAAGCACGGAGATGCGATCGACGGCTGGGAGGCTTTCGTTCGGAAAGGAGTGTGGAATTCTAAACGCTTCAGTCATGGCCAGAGGGTGGATCGATTCCCGACCGTGACCAAGAAGTTTGAATTTTACAGCAGCACCTTGAAGAAGGCGCTGGAGGAGCATGCCGCGAAGCACAAGGTAACCGTCGACGACGTCATGGAGGCCACGAAGTACGTTGGTCGCGGCGAGCTTGCCTTCGTTCCACATTTCGAGCCGGCGCTTCGCCATGGTGATCCACGCGAGTTCCCCTTCATCTTCTTCGAGCACCGCTCGCGGCTGAACCGGGAGGGGCGTTCGCAGAACTGCACGTGGTATCAGGCGCACAAGAACTGCGATCCGGGCGACGAGAACTGGGACGACGTTCTGAAGATGAACCCGGCCGACGTGGCGCGGCTCGGTCTGCGCAACGGAGATCTCGTGCGGGTGACCTCACTTCAGGGATCGATCGTGGTTCGCCTGAAGGCTTGGGAAGGCGTGCGCCCCGGCACGGTCGCCAAATGCTATGGGCAGGGGCACTGGGCCTATGGACGCGTGGCAACAAAGGACTTCGCCCGACGTTTGCCGCGCGGGGGCAACAACAATGAGCTGCACGTCGCGGACTACGAACGGCTGAGCGGCTCGACAGCACGCCACGGCGGGTTGACCCGCGTGCGTGTCGAACGCGTCTGACACGATTGCATAAGGGAGCACGCGCGATGGCCAAGAAACGCTACGCGATGGTGATCGACCTACACAGGTGCGTTGGTTGCGCCGCCTGCGACATCGCATGCAAGGCGGAGAACAACGTGCCGGTCGAGTTCCACTGGTCGAATCACATCGTCGAGACGCGCGGTACGTTTCCGAACACGACGTTCAGGTACATCCCGACGTTGTGCAATCATTGCGAGAACGCGCCCTGTGTCACCAATTGTCCGACCACGGCCATGTACAAGGCCGAGAATGGCAT
This sequence comes from uncultured Elioraea sp., assembly GCA_937927455.1. Lineage (GTDB taxonomy): Bacteria > Pseudomonadota > Alphaproteobacteria > Acetobacterales > Acetobacteraceae > Elioraea. The sequence goes on from CALBEG010000018.1 coordinate 18,839, forward strand.
GACGCTGCACGACGCGAACAAATGCATAGGCTGCCGCCTATGCCAGCTGGCCTGCCCTTATGGTGTGATCTTCTTCAACAAGGACACCCCGCACGCAAACTATCGCGACAGCCAAGCCGCCATCCCCGGCGCGACATTCTCTGGGCGGGAAATGGCTGAGCGGACGCAGGCGCCGTTGCCCTACTACAATCCAGCGCGGGCGGAGACCTACGCCGGGGTGCGCCCGCGGGGTGTCGTCGAGAAATGCACGTTCTGCGATCACAAGGTTGCAGTCGGCGAAGATCCGGCTTGCGTAACCGCTTGCCCTGCTGATGCTCGGCTGTTTGGCGATCTCAACGATCCGGAGAGCAAACCAGCGAAGGCTCTCGCCCGGCATCGCCCGCGCGTTCTCCAGCGTGACAAGGGAACACAGCCACACGTGTTCTACATCCGTGAGTACGGAAAGGCCTGACGCGCGCCCGGACAAGGATCCGGGCTGCGACAGCCTCCGAAGCTCATTGACCGCCAAGGCGGATGTGTCGGCTGTCTCGAAGATGACGCGGGACCACGCGCCCCCGAGGACGGACGGGCCCAGCGTCGTCTCACTCAACGTCATCGAGGCGGACACCGCATTGGTCAGCGGCGAAGACGCTCTCTCCTCCCCGGTGGTGCGGGCCAATCTCCATTTCGTGCTGGCCCGCGCTTTTGGCCCGCCGCAGCGTTGGCCCGACTCGTTTTCGTCTCTCATCGAACTCGCCACCGGCCAGCTTTCCGACCCGTTTCAGCGTGCAGGGGTCGGGATGATCGCAGCCTTGCACGAAACCGATCTTGAGGCGCACCTCCGCGCGCACACGGCCCTGTTCGTTGGACCATTCCAAGTGCCGGCGCCACCTTGGGCATCCTTCTATCTCGATCCTGAACAACGCATCGGCGGCCCCTGCGCCGACCCCATTCGCGATGTCGTTGCCCAATTGGGCCTTGCGCCGGCCGGGGGCTGGCCCGAACCGCCAGACCACGTGGCGTATCTCTTCGAGCTCCTCTACGTGCTGGCCTTCAGAAGCGCCCAAGGTGAGCACCACCCTATGGTCACCGAAGCGTCCGTCTGGGAGACATTTCTGCAGCCCTGGCTGCCGCGCTTCCTGGATCTGCTGCGCGCTGCAGCTGCCGAGCGGTCGCATTTCTACGCGTCGGTTTGTGACCTCGCCGATTCGTTTGTCGCCGCCCGCACGGATGCCGCGTCGCGCGGCGGCCGTTCGGCCAAGCGCGAACAGGCGGGCATGTCTTGAAAGGCGATTTTGCGCGCAGGCGTGCGTATCGCGTGCAACACAACTCAGTCGTGGGCCACGCCTGCCGACTGCCGACAGGCGCTGCACAGCGCTGTGTTCGCCACGATCGCGGAATCGGCGCCAAGTTGCTTTGCGCGTTCCTGCAACCACGTGCGCAATCGTGATGGCATGACTGGGCTCCCACAGGACGGGCAGAGCGCGATCGGGTCCGCCTGAACCTCGCGCCAGCTGGATCTTTCGTCGGAGGGCGCAATACGCGGCGAGAGGCTTATCGCACCTGTCGGACAGACACGAGCACACGCCCCACATTGAATGCAGTTCGCCTCTCGAAAGGAGAGTTTCGCCCAGCCCGCGTCCTCCGCGTACCGGATTGTCGCCGTCGGGCACACGCGCGCACAGGACGAACAGAGCACGCAGCGATCACGCTTGACATCGATGGAGCCCAACGTTGCTCCCTCAGGCAGGGCCGCCGGCGCACCACAAGGGCGGCACAGGACGTCCAGTGCCTCATTCAGCACCACACGTTTCAGCAGAGACTCGTCTGCCGGCAAAGAGGCTGGGCGAATGGGCTGCACTGCCGCAGGGTGCCGCGCTTCAGAGTGGTCCTCATCGGCGGACGCCAATCGAAGAACGGACTCACCCCGCCCAAGAGCCTGCATGATCGTGTTGGCGACGGAGACCCGTTCGATTAGAAGCTGCAACGATTTCTTCGGCAGGCTGCGTGATGGCTGAAGGACGATCGCTCGTGCGCCCGCGGCCAGCGCTGCAAACCAGAGCTCCTCCCCGAACGCGGCGAGAGCGGGTATGGCTATCTCCACCCCATACTCTCCCACTTTCGTGTGGACCTCCTCGAGATCCACCACCTCCACCACGCGGACAACTGGGCCATCACTGCTCGCTTCCGCGAGTGCCTGGCGGACACGGTACAAAAGGTCTGCACGAGAAGGCGCAGCGACGCTGAGCGCGCCGGTCGGACAAGCCAGTGCGCAACTTCCGCATCCCTGGCAGAGGTGCGGATTGACGACGATCACGGTGCCGCCGGATCGGATTGCCTCAGCGGCGCACACGTCCAGGCAGCGCGAACATGCTGTCTGGCCGAAGCTTTCGTGTGCGCAAATTTCGGGGCGATACGCAAAATACCGAGGCTTGCGGAAACACCCGTGCCATGCAGCGGCCTCAGCGAAAGCAGCTGCCCGGTCCCCATTCCCTGCTCGAACGTAGCCGAACGGAGCCACCTCATGCACACGCAGCGGTTCAGGTGAGAGGTCGATGACTACGTCTGCAAGCGTCACCTCATCTGACCCGTGCCAGAGGACCCGAAAGGCACCGAGCCAGCCTTCCACCGCCCGCGCGCGTTCCGCGCGCCATTGCGCTGGCCTCACTGCCTCAGGCTGTCCCACAGCGTGACCATCGGCAACGATGACGGTGCGGTCGGCAGCCAGAGAGCGCAGTTGGGCCAGGTCGCAGGCCCTGGCTCCGATGACCAGCGTCGTGCCTTCCGAAACGTAGAGCACAGAATCTTCGCCAACCCGCTCCTGCGGCTGAACCCGAACAGGTTTGGCTCGGCAGCCTCGGTGGTCCATGCTCATTGCCCCACGCGTTTATCACTGTTCTCTTGATCGTGGTGTACGTCCCGAAAAAGCTCAGCAAAACAATGCGGTCTCCTGAGGCATCCAACAATCTGCCCTGGCACGCCCGCGCTTGAGCGCGAGGAATGGCCTCGATGGCACACTGTCGACGAAGCGGCGATACGATCGCATGGGGCAAGCGATTTTTCGATCACAATCACAACACAAGCCGGCCCTACGACCGCATTTGGCGAAGATCGCCTGCAAAGACGCTCCATAGGGCGCAAGCCCGTCATCTCTCCGATTGCTCTCGGACTGAAGCTGTCGCTTTTCTGTCGGTGGCTCGCCGAGTTGCTCATGTTCCGCGGCGAAAAGTCTTTTATCTCGGCGTCCGCACGCCACGTACTGTCTGGCGTGCTGTTGTTCTGTGGCGCACTCTTGCCCGGTGCGCTGATGATGTGCATCGGACGGGTTGCGATGCTGCAGGCGGAAACAAGGCCAGATGCGTGCAGGCGTGCGCACAGTCGGGTTTGCTTGCCGCCGGAATTGCTTCCCGCAACATTCTGTTGCAGAAACATTGGTGACATTTCCCACCCTGGACATGATCGATCGCCTCCTTTTCGGTGTTGAGGGTTTCAAACAGTGGGTGGGAGGCAACGACGGTGCCCCGGAACCCGCGGCTGATGGTGGATGTGGGACGGGGACTGGGCGGAGTCGGCCGTTCGCCGATGGCTTGGGAGTGCGGCAGTCGCAGCCCGACGGATGCCCTTTGCGGGCGACGCAGGATCCCCTGGGCGAGCAGCACCGCACGCTCTGAAGCCAATGCAGGAAGGGCCAGCAACAGCGCAACAAGGAGGATGGCCGGGCTTTCCCTTCGCGCCTGCAAAGCGACACGCGGGCACTTCTTCGGAGCTCAGCTTCCTAGGCCTGCCCTTGGTCACCGTGTCGGTCCCGAGCCGCTACGCCCGCCGCACGCACCCCACCCCTCTCGAAGGCAGTCGCCGTTCCACCGGGCGGGCTTAACACGCGCCGTCGTTCTGCCACCCTCGCCTCGGCGGCTCCGTCCTCAAGCCGCGCTCAGCACCCAACGCTCACGCCCCCTTAGCATGCCGCAGAGGTCTGCTCTGAGTCTCCTCTCGACAGCCACATGCCAGCTGAGCGCCATCGCCGCACCCCTCTGGACTAGTATGCTGATTTCTAGTGTTCTGCATACCGTTCTGCTATCCGTTCAGCGCTGCGGGAAAGGAGAGGGGATATGAGGTTGTCTGTCACTGCATTGATGATGACCGTCGCTGTCGCTTTCTGGTCACAGTCTGCGTTTCCGTCCGGAGGCGCCGCAGTCATCGCGGTTTCGGGCGATCCCGGCCACCTCAACCCTGCCATATCGACGGCAGGCCCCATTCATGCCGTTGCCGGATCGATGTTCAACGGTCTCGTCGAACTCGACGAATCCGGTTCACCATCTCCCGATCTCGCGGAGGCTTGGGAGGCGAGCGGCGACGGGCTGAGCATGACGTTTCACCTCAGGCGAGGAGTTCTCTGGCACGATGGCCAGCCGTTCACAGCCGAGGATGTGAAGGTTACGTTCCAGGATCTCCTCTTTCGCTTGCATGCCCGTGCGCGCGCCGGCTTGGCTCCGGCGGTCTCCACTGTCGAGATTGTTGACCCTCATACTGTCACGTTCCGTCTTAAGCGACCGCACCCCGCACTCCTCCGCCAGCTCTCTGTGACTGAAGCGCCGATTCTGCCCGCGCATCTGTTCGCTGGCCGCGATCCGACCAACAACCCGGCGAACCTGCGTCCGATCGGTACCGGCCCATTCCGCTTCGAGTCCTGGCGTCGTGACGACCAATTGGTGCTGGTGCGCAACCAGGCCTATTTCAAATCTGGGCTACCGAAGCTCGACCGCATCGTGTTCCGGATCATTCCGGACGCAGCAGCACAGGTGAATGCACTTGTTGCCGGTGAAGTCGACATGGTGAGCCGCATCGCCCCTCCCGACGCCGCCCGCCTCCGGAATCGCGGTATCACCATCATCGAGACGCGCGCTGCACCCGGCGGATCGAACTGCGTCATGACGCTCGGCTTCAATCTTGATCGGCCGACAACGGGCAACCTGGCCCTGCGCGAGGCCTTCGCCCTCGGGATCGACCGCGCACAGTTCCTCGATCGTGTTGCCTTCGGCGCAGGGCGCGTGTCGGATGCGCCAATCGCCTCCGGGATCCCGTGGGCGCACGCGCCCGGCGCACTCTCCATCTGGCCGCACGACCCGGCCCAAGCGAATCACAAGCTCGAGTCTGCTGGCTTCAAACGCGGACAGGACGGCGTTCGCTTGACGCTCGACATCGTCCATTTCCCAGCCTTCGCGCGGTGGAGCGAATTGATGCGGGCTCAGCTCGCGCCGCTCGGGATCGCCCTTCGGCCCCGGATGATGGACCCGGCCGCGCTGAGCGAGACGGTCTTCGCTCGCCGTGACTTCGACCTCACGCTCATCTCCTATTGCCAAGGCACTGACCCAGAAATTGGTGTCCGTCGCATGGTTCATTCCTCCGCGATCGGCAATGTGCCATTCTCGAACGCGGCCGGTTACCGAAGCCACGCTGTCGATGCGCTGTTCGATCGCGCGGCATCGCTGCTGGGCGAGGCTGAACGCGGCGACGCCTATCGCGCGGCGCAAGCGATCCTTGCCCGTGATCTTCCCTATTGGTGGCTCGTGGAGACCAGTTTCCTCGCCGCGTGGCGTGACACGTTCGTCGGCTTCGCCCCATGGAGCGGCCAAGTGGCGGAGAAAGCACACCGCCTGCGATGACAACGGTGTCACGCAAAACGGATTGCCCGATGCTGCCTTTCTTGTTGCGCCGAGCCGTCTTCGCTGCCCTCGCCTTCTCCGTTGCCGGAACTAGCGTCTTCGTCTGCTCCTGGAATGCATCGGGAAGCGCAGCCGCCGCAGTGACCGGCGAGCATGCGGCAGAGGGCCAGACGGAGGATCTCGCCGCGCCGCCTTGGCTCGATCGCCCCTCAGGAGAGGTCAAGGCATTCTGGGTGACGCGACTCGTGATCGGTGTGAGCAGCATCGCAAGTCGGGAACAGGCCGCTGTCATGCAGGTGTTGCTGGAATGACTGGCATCGACGGCATTCCTGACCTTCGAAGCTGCCTCGCCCGCCGGTCTGACGGGCGACGCCGCTTCCGTTCTGCTTGAGCCGAGGCTGAACCTGCAATGACGCGCGGTGTTGCCGCAGGGCTTCTTGCCGTGCTCTACCTTACGTGTCTGCTCTTTGCCCCTGCCGGGGCCCTTGACCACCTGCCACTCGGCACACCTCTGCTGCCGCCTTCCGCCTCGCATCCCTTCGGCACCGACGATCTTGGCCGCGACCTGCTCGCCGCGGTCCTGCAAGGCGGGCGGACCTCGCTCACGGTTGCCGCAACCGCGACGTCGGTCGCGCTCGGCGTCGGGCTCATCGTCGGTTTGGTCGCCGGGCTGGCGCCGCCGTTCCTGGACGAGATCGTCATGCGCGCGACCGAAATCGTGGCCAGTCTTCCCACCCTTCTGCTTGCGATCCTTGTGGCAAGCCTGTTCGGCGGATCAACTCTGGCGCTTGCCCTGGTCATCGGACTGACGCGCTGGCCGGTGATTGCTCGCCTGCTTCGCATCGAGACAATCACAGTCTGCGCCCAGCCCTATCTGCGCGCAGCGGTCGCCCTTGGCGCCTCGCCAGCCGCGATTGTTCATCGTCATGTTCTGCCAGCGCTCGTGCCGACACTGGCGGCGTCCTCGGGCATCGTGTTCGGCGGTGCGATACTTGCCGAGGCGGCACTGGCCTTTGTCGGGCTTGGTGATCCGGCCGTCACCTCCTGGGGACAAATGATCGCGAACGGATTTGCCATGCTCGGACTCGGCTGGTGGTTGTACACGATGCCTGCACTTGTTGTGGTGATGGTCGCCGGCCTCGTCGCGGCAGCGACCCTGCAGACGCGCATGCTTGTGTGACCGGGCGGGCATCAGCCGATGCCGCTGCCCTGTTGCACAACGCATGGCACGCCGAGCTGTGGCCGCGGCTTGGGCTCAGGCGGACGTGGCGTTCGCGAACAGGAGGTGTGATCGAGGAACTGCCTCGACAGGCCGTTCGGGACACGTCATCTGTCGGCAGTGAGGGCAAACTCGGATCGCGAAGGAAGGACACGGAGCATGGCATCGATCGAGGCCCGTCTCGAAGCCCTCGGGCTCCACGTGCCGGAGCCGGTTGCGCCGGTCGCCAACTACGTTCCGTTCATGATGGCGGGCAACCTGCTTTTCATTTCCGGCCAGTTGCCGATGCGCGACGGCCAGATCGCGGTCACGGGCAAGCTCGGCGCAGGCGTGACGATCGACCAAGGGCGCGAAGCCTGCCGCATCGCCTTCCTCAACGTGCTTGCCCAGGCAAAGGCAGCCTGCGGCGGCGATCTCGACCGCATCGCGCGCGTCGTCCGCCTCGGTGGCTTCATCGCCTGCACCCCGGATTTCACCCAACATGCGTTGGCCATGAACGGGGCGTCCGATCTCTGCGTCGCGGTATTCGGCGAGGCCGGCCAGCACACGCGCACCACCATCGGTGCGGCCTCGCTGCCGGCGGACGCCACCGCAGAGGTTGAGGCGTTGTTCCTAGTCCGATAGGTGCCGCGCCAGCGCCTCAACTGCCCAGCATCGTGGAGGGAAGCCAGGTGACGAGGCCCGGGAACACCGTCACCAGCGCGACCGCGACGCACATCAGCACGAAGAAGGGCGCGGTCGCGGCAGCGATGCGGAAGATGTTCTCCCCCGTCAGGCCCTGCAGCACGAACAGGTTGAACCCGACGGGCGGGGTGATCTGCGCCATCTCCACCACCAGCACGACGAAAATGCCGAACCACAGGAGATCGAAGCCGGCGGCCTGAATGACAGGCAGTGCCACCGAGACGGTGAGCACGATCATCGAAATCCCGTCGATGAAGCAGCCGAGCACGAAGTAGAGCGCGGTGAGTACGGCGATCACGACATAAGGATGGAACCCCTGCGACCCGACCCAAGCTGCCATGGCGGTCGGGATGCGCGAATAGGCCATCGCCTGGGTGAGAAAGGCGGCACCGGCGAGGATGAAGTTGATCATGCAAGAGAGGCGCACCGCGCCCATCAGCGAGTCGATGAAACTCGCGCGCGTCAGCGTACCCGACCAGGCAGACAGCGCGAGCGCACCGACCACGCCCATCACCGCAGCTTCGGTCGCGGTGGCAAGCCCCCCATAGATCGAACCGATCACCCCGAGGATGAGCAACAGCACCGGAATGAGCCCCGCTGAGGCGCGCAGCTTTTCCGCGAGTGTGCTGTGCGGATCGCGCGGCGGCGTGCGCGATGGGTTGAGCAGCGACCAGGCCGCGATGTAGCCGGAAAAGAGCGCGATCAGCATCAACCCCGGGATCACGCCGGCGATGAAGAGGCGAACGATCGAGACCTCGGCCGCCACCCCGTAGACGATCATGATGATCGAGGGTGGAATGAGCAGGCCCAAGGTTCCGGAGCCGGCAAGACTGCCGATCGCCATCGGCCGGTGATAGCCGCGCGAGAGGAGAGCGGGCAGGCTCATCCTGCCGATGGTCGCGCAGGTCGCGGCGGAGGAGCCCGAGACCGCTGCGAAGATGCCGCACCCGAACACGTTGACATGCATCAGCCGCCCCGGCAGGCGCTGCACCCACGGGGCAAGGCCGCGGAACATGTCCTCCGCCAGCCGGGTGCGGAACAGGATCTCGCCCATCCAGATGAAGAGCGGCAACGCGGCGAGAGTCCAGGACGCCATCGCCTGCCACACTGCCGTGCCCATCACCTTCTCGATGGGGAATTCGTTGAATTGGGGAAACAAGGCCGGCAGCACGACGATGCCGACCACGCCCGTCAGCATCAGCGCAGCCCCGATCCAGACACCGAGCGCGAGAACCGCGAATAGGGTCGCGATCAGCACGAGCGCGCCGTCGATCAAATAGGGTTCCACCTCACAACTCCTCCGCCGCGCGCTCCTCGGCGCTACGGTCATCCATGCGGCGATAGGATGGCTCTCCGCCGGCGAGTGCGACGATGAAATCGTCGGTCAGAGCGAGCGCAAACAACGCGCTCCCCGTGACAAGAGCAAGTTGGGGCATCCAGATCGGTACGGCGAGCATGCCCTGCGCCACCTCACCGAAGGTCCAGGAGTCGATCACCGTGTCGAGGCAGGCATAGGCGAACAGCAGGGCAACGGCGGTCGCGATCCCAAGTGCGAGAAGCTCGAGCGCGTGGCGAGGCCGTCCGGCGAGGCGGCCGATGACGACGTCGACCCGGATATGGGCGGCGTGGCGAAAGGTGTAGGCGAGCGGCAGGGTGGCGGAGGCGGCGACGGCGTAGGCGGTGAGGTCGTCCGATCCTGGAAGGTGGAGCCCGGCTTGGCGCCCAATGACCTGCGCCAGCACAAGCAGGCCGATCGCGATGATCGCGATCGCGCCTGCCACCCCGCCGGCCAGATACAGCGCGTCGAGCGCGCGCCGCAGAGCCTGCACGCGCGACGCGGTCTCAGACGCGGGCGATCGCGGCGCGATAGGCCTCGATCAGTTTCCGCCCGTCCTCTCCGGCCTTGGCCAGCCACTCGTTGGTCATGGTCTCACCGATCTGCGCGAGTTCGCGCATCAGCCGCTCCGGCGGAGGGTCGGCGACGGTCATACCGCGCCGAACGAGCTCGTCCTGCCTGCTTCTCTCCTGCTCCTGCGCCGCATCCCAGCCGCGCTGTTCGGCGCGTTCGGCAGCATCCCGGATCAGCCTCTGCAGGTCGGCCGGCAACTGCTGCAGCGCGCGCGTGGAGCAGAACACAGCGTTCTTCGTGCGGGTGAAGCCGACGGGCGTGAAGTGCTTCACGAAGTCCCAAGCCTGCGCGTCGACACCGGTCGCTGCAGAGGTCACCATGGCGTTGACGACGCCCGTGGCGAAGGCCTGCGGGATCTCCGGCACCTGCACCGTGGTCGGAGTGGCCCCGACGAGCTGCGCGAAGCGTTGCGTCGCCGCATTGAAGGTGCGGAAGCGCGTGCCGCGCAAGGTCTCGATCGAGGTGACGGGGACATTCGTGTAGAAGCCCGACTGCGGCCATGGAACCATGTAGAGAAGGGTCAACCCCTGGCGCTCGAGCCGAGTCTGAACGAAAGGTCTCTGCAGTCCGGCGAGCACCCGCGCCTGAGTGAAATTGGTCACCAGCATCGGGATGCCGTCCACCTCGAACATCGGGTCCTCGTTGGCGTAGGCCGAGAGCAGGATCTCGCCCATCTGCACCTGCCCCGTCTGCACGCCGCGCTTGATCTCCGGCATGCGCAGGAGCGAGGCGTTGCTGTGCAGCGTGATGGCAAGACGCCCGCCTGAGCCCTCCTCGATCTCCTTCAGGAAGGCGCGGATGTTCACAGTGTGGAAGTTGCCATCCGGATATGGGGTGGCCATTTGCCAGCGCCTGGTCTGCGCCGTCGCAGGCGCGCCCGGCAGGGCTGAGGCGACGACAGCGGCCGGCAAGGCGGCACGCAGGAAGGTACGGCGATCCATGTCACGACTCCCGAAACAAAAGAGCCCGCACACCTGATGACAGCCTCTTCGTAAGGCAGGCGCAAGGGATTTGTCATCGAAGAGCCGTCATGCGCGCCGCTTAGCGACGGCGCTCCTCTTCGCGATCGAAGTGCAGGCGCACAAGCTTGAACAAATAGAGAACAAAAGAGACGAACAGGATCAGCCCGCCGACGTAGAGGGCGTTGTCCTTTGCCGCGGCCATCATGATGAGACCAACCAGGGCGACCAGGGCACCGATCAGGCCGAAGACGATGGTTTGTGGGGTCATGGCTTGTCCTCCGTGCGGGGCGAGGGTGGGGGTGATGGCATGCCGCGCGGCGGGTCGTCGTCGAACAGGATCCGGCGCGCCGCCCCGTCGAGATCCTCGAACTGACCTGAACGCAGAGCCCACAGGAACAAGGCGAGCGCGCCAAGTCCCAGGATCAGCGAGAGCGGGATCAGAAGCATCAGCGCGTCCATGCCGGCCCCCGCTCCACGCGCAATGCGTTGAGGATCACCGTCAACGACGACGCTGCCATCGCGACTGCGGCGATCAGCGGCGTGACCAGCCCCGCGATCGCAAGCGGCACGGCGACGATGTTGTAGGCAAGGCTGATCGCGATGTTCTGGCGGATCGCGGCCTGGGCGCGGCGCGCCGAACCGATCGTCTCCGCAACCAGCGCGAGCGACTTGCCCTGCACCACGATGTCGGCGGCCGCTTGTGCGACGTCGGAGCCGGAGGCGAAAGCGATCGAGGCATGCGCGGCAGCGAGCGCCGGGGCATCATTCAGCCCATCCCCCACCATCAGCACCCGACGCCCTTCCGCGCGCAAGGCGTGCAGTCGAGCGATCTTCGCCTGCGGCGATGCTTCCGCAGTCCAGAGTTCGATGCCGGCGGCTCGCGCGGTCTCTCCCACGGCCGACCTGCGATCACCTGAAAGGAGTTCGACCGCGAAACCGCGTTTGGTGAGTTGGCGGATCGTTTCGCCTGCCTGAGGCCGCAGAGCATCAGCGAAGGCGAAACGAACCCGCGCACGACCGGGTCGGGAGAGCCAGAGCTCCATTCCCTCTCCGCCTTCTGCGCCTACGAAGGCCGCCGCGCCGAGGCGGATCGGCCCCGATTGGGTGGCAAGCTCGAGCCCCTGTCCGGGATGCTCCACCACGCCGTCGGCGGGCGCGACCGCAGGTGCTGCCTGCACCAGGGCCCGAGCAAGGGGATGACGAGACACGGCAGCCAAGCGGGCCGCATCGCGCAAATCCTCTGTCGTCCATTCTCCGGCCAACAGCGTCGGCTTGCCCTCCGTCAAAGTGCCGGTCTTGTCGAACACCACAGTGTCGATCTCGGCCAGACGCTCGAACGCTGTACCCGAAGTGACCAGCACACCTTGCCTGACCAGACGTCCAGCGGCGACGACCTGGACCACGGGAACGGCGATGCCGAGCGCGCAAGGACAGGTGATGATCAGCACTGCCACCGCGTAAACGAGGGCCTGCTGCCAGGCTGCGCCTAGCCACCACCACCACAGCAGGAAGGTGGCAAGCGCAAGCCCATGCACCAGGGGCGTATAGAGGCGGGAGACACGATCGGAGAGCGAAACGATGCGCGCGCGCGACTGTTCTGCCCTCTCCATCAGCCGCACGATGGCGGCAAGCAGCGTGCCTTCGCCGGACGCAGCGGCGCGCACGATGAGGGCAGCGTCACGGTTCAACGTACCGGCGTGCACGCGATC
>CALBEG010000019.1 GCA_937927455.1 uncultured Elioraea sp.
GCCGGTAAGAGAAGAAGCGTGGCAGTGTGGCGCAAGCCGATGGGCGGATCCCAGAGCGGGATGTAGCCCTCGGCGCGATAGCTGCCGAAGCCCCACACGATGAGCACAAGGCCTGCGAGGGAGACGAGGCTGTGCGCGATCTTGTAGGGGCCCTCGCCAAGCCGCGCGACAAGCCTCGCACGGGCCTCGCGCAAGGTGGTGAAGCTGTGCGCGGCGAAGAAGACGATCAGGCCGACAATCAGCACAGCCATGGCGGTCTCCGGAGGCGTATGCCGCCTTGTCCCTGCCAGCTGAGGCGCCCTCGCGCAACCGCCACGCTCACTCCCACTCGATCGTGCCGGGCGGCTTGGAGGTGATGTCGTAGGTGACGCGGTTCACCCCGCGCACCTCGTTGACAATCCGGTTCGCCACACGCAGCAGGAACCCCATGTCGAAGGGGTAGACATCGGCCGTCATGCCATCGGTGCTGGTCACTGCGCGCAGCGCCACTGCCTGGTCGTAGGTGCGCCCATCCCCCATCACGCCCACTGTGCGCACTGGCAATAGCACGGCGAAGGCTTGCCAAATTGCATCATACAGCCCTGCGGCGCGAATCTCCTCGAGGAAGATCGCATCCACCTTGCGCAGCGTCGCGAGCTTCTCGCGCGTCACTTCGCCGGGAATGCGGATGGCAAGCCCAGGCCCCGGGAAAGGGTGGCGGCCGACGATGCTCTCAGGCAGCCCCAACTCGCGCCCAAGCGCGCGCACCTCGTCCTTGAACAGGTCGCGCAACGGCTCGACGAGGCTGAGGTTCATCCGCTCCGGAAGGCCCCCCACATTGTGGTGGCTCTTGATGGTGACGGAGGGGCCGCCGGTGGCGGAGACGCTCTCGATCACATCCGGATAGAGCGTGCCTTGCGCCAAAAACTCGGCCCCGCCGAGCTTCGCCGCCTCCTCCTCGAACACCTCGACGAACAGCCGGCCGATGGTCTTGCGCTTCCGTTCCGGGTCCGTCACCCCGGCAAGGGCGGCGAGAAAGCGATCGGATGCGTCGCGGTGGATGAGGCGGATGTTGAAACGGTCGCGGAATGTGCGCACCACTTCCTCCGCCTCGCCCGCGCGCATCAGGCCGTGATCGACGAAGATGCAAGCGAGCGCGTCACCGACCGCCTCATGGATCAGCACTGCCGCGACGGAGGAGTCGACTCCGCCTGAAAGCCCGCACACCACGCGCCCCTGGCCGACTTGGCGTCGGATGCGCTCGATCGCGCCTGCGCGGAAATTCGCCATGGTCCAGTCGCCCCGACAGCCGGCGACTGCATGGGTGAAGTTGCGCAACAGAGCAGCACCGTGCGGGGTGTGCACCACCTCGGGGTGGAACTGCAGGCCGTAGAAGCGGCGATGATCGTCTGCAATGGCAGCGTAGGGCGCCCCTTCGCTCACCCCCACCACGCGGAACCCGGGCGGCAGGCGGGTGACGCGATCGCCATGGCTCATCCACACCGGCTCGCGTGCCCCCCTCTCCCACACGCCGTGAAACAGGGCGCAATCATCCACCACGTCGAGCCAGGCGCGGCCAAACTCGCGATGCTCCGAGGTCGCGACCTCGCCGCCCAGTTGCGCGACCATGGTCTGCTGACCGTAGCAGATGCCCAAGACCGGGACGTCCATTTCGAACACGATGGCGGGCGCGCGCGGGCTTTTCCCTTCGGTGACGGAAGCAGGGCCCCCGGAAAGGATGATGGCGCGGGGCGCGAAGTCGGCGATGCGTTCGGCTGAGGCGTGGTAGGGCCAGATCTCGCAATACACGCCACTTTCGCGCACGCGGCGAGCAATGAGCTGGGTGACCTGGCTGCCGAAGTCGAGGATGAGGACGCGCTCCGTCATGGGCGAGGGATAGCGGATCGCGGCCAGCGCGTCAGGGGCGCTTGGGCTGTCCCTTCCTTACCTGCCCGCTCAGCGCTCGGCGGTTGGTTCGGTGGCGGCGAGCAGGGCGCCGATCGGTTCCCACACATAGGCGGTCTGCACGACGGCCCGCCCGCCGACGGTGATGGTCTGCTCCGCCACCGCCCGCCCGCCGAGGCGGCGGTAGAACCAGCGCGAGGGGTTCTCCTTTAGCACCCACAGTACGACGGAACGGCAGCCGATAACGTTGAGATGCGCGGCCAGCGCCCGCATCAAACGCCGCCCCACCCCGCGGTCGCGCCAGTCATCCGCCACATAGAGGGTCTCGATCTCGCCCGCATCGCGGCGGGACCCGTCGCGCAGGCGGCCGCCTGAGGCGAAGCCGACCACGGTGGGGGAGAGCGGGTCGGGCGAGTCAGAACCGGTGGCGACGGCGACGAAGGTGGCGTGACCGGCCGGAGCGGCGATCAGGGTACGCCGCCACAGCAACGTCTGACGATCAACCGAGAGCCTGGAGAGATAAGTGTCAGGCAGGATTCCAGGATAGGCGCTGCGCCAGGTGGCGACATGCACGGCCGCGATCGCCTCGGCATCGGCGGGGCGGGCGCGGCGGATCGCGATCACGGGGCTTGCTCCGCGCGCAGCAGGGCGGCGGCGAAGAAGCCATCCGTGCCGTGGCGGGCCGGGGTGAGGGCGAGAAAGGAACCCTTCCCGGGCGGGAAGCCAAGGCCCACGCGCGTGCGCAGCGCATCGAGCGGCAGCAGCCGGAAGCTTGGATTTCGCTCGAGGAACACCCTCACCTGCGCCTCGTTCTCCTCCTCAAGCACAGAGCAGGTAGCGTAGACCAAAACGCCGCCCGGTTTCACCAGGGTCGATGCACGGTCGAGGATCTCCCGCTGGCGGAGGAGGAGCTCGTTGAGATCCTGGCGCGCAAGGCGAAGCCGCGCATCGGGCTTGCGCCGCCAGGTGCCGCTGCCAGTGCAGGGCGCGTCCACCAGCACGCGGTCGAAGGAGCCTCGCGCGCGTTTGATCCACTTTTCGCCGGGCGCGATCAGGCGGCGTTCGACGTTGCTCACACCGGCGCGGCGAAGCCGACGCACCGCCGCCGCGAGGCGATGGGCGGAGACGTCGGCGGCGACGATTGTGCCGCGGTTCGCCATCATCGCCGCGAGCGCCAGAGTCTTGCCGCCGGCACCGGCGCAGAAGTCGCACACGCGCATGCCCGGCCGCGCATCGACCATGGCGGCGACGAGCTGACTGCCTTCGTCCTGGATCTCGATCAGCCCGTCCCGGAAAGCGCGCGTGGCGGTGACGGGGGCACGGGACGGGGCGCGTAGCCCCCAAGGTGAGAACGGGGTGGGTTCGGTGGCGATGCCCTCCGCTGCCAGACCCTCGCGCGCGGCCTCGCGCGTGGTCTTCAGCGTGTTGACGCGAAGGTCGGTAGGGGCGGGGCGATCCAGCGCGGCGAGCTCCTCGGCGAGGCGGGGACCGAAGCGGGTGGCGAGGCAGGGGAGGAGCCACTCAGGCACGCCGAGGCGAACTGCCTCGGGCATGGCGGGATCATCGAGGCGGCGGGCGGCGAGCCGGCGCAAGGCAAGGCGTTCCTCGTCAGACAGCGGCTCGGGCCCGTGGCGGGCGCCGGAAAACAGCCCGGCCGCGGCATCGGCGTCCATCGCTTCCATCAGCGTCAGCGCGGCGAGCAGCATCAGCCGCGGGGTGGCGGGCGCGCCGATCGCGCCGAGGTGCCAGGCAAGGCGCGGGGCGGCGCGCAGCATCGCCCAGAGGCGTTCGGCGATGGCGCGACGATCTTTCGCACCGATGAAGCGGCGGCACTTGAAGAAGGTGTCGGCGACGCGATCGGCCGGGACGTTCGGCTGCGCCTCGACCTCGGCCCAGAGGTCGATCCCCGCCTGGATCCGCGCAGCCGGGGTCACGCGACGGAACGGGTCGCGACCGTCACGGCTCGAGCCGGTAGTTCGGCGCCTCGCGGGTGATGGCGACGTCGTGCACGTGGCTTTCGCGCAAGCCTGCGTTGGTGACGCGGCGGAAGCGCGCCTTGCGTCTGAGATCGGCGATGGTCGCCGCGCCCACATAGCCCAGGCCGGCGCGAAGCCCGCCGACGAGCTGGTGGATCACGCTGGCCACCGGCCCCTTGTATGCCACCCGGCCCTCGATGCCTTCGGGGACGAGCTTGTCGCGCGCCGCCTCCTCCTGGAAATAGCGATCGGCCGAACCGCGCGCCATCGCACCGAGCGAGCCCATGCCGCGATAGGCCTTGTAACTCCGGCCCTGGTAGAGGAAGACCTCGCCGGGGCTTTCGTCGGTGCCAGCGAACAGCGAGCCGATCATCACGCAGTCCGCCCCCGCCGCAATCGCCTTCACGATGTCGCCGGAGGTGCGGATGCCGCCATCCGCGATCGTCGGCACGCCGCGCGCCGCGCACGCCCCTGCCGTCTCCAAAATGGCGCTGAACTGCGGCACGCCCACCCCGGCGACCACGCGGGTGGTGCAAATCGACCCGGGGCCGATGCCGATCTTCACTGCGTCGGCTCCTGCGTCGATCAGCGCTTCTGCCGCCTCCGGCGTCGCCACATTGCCCGCCACCACCTCGACCGCATTGGAGACGCGCTTGATGGCGGAGACCGCCTCGAGCACGCCGGCGGAATGGCCATGCGCGGTGTCGACCACCAGTACGTCGACCTCCGCCGCGATCAGCGCCTCCGCCCGCCTCAGCCCATCTGCACCGACACCCACCGCCGCAGCGACGCGCAGACGACCGAGCTCGTCCTTCACCGCGTTGGGATGCGCCCGCGCCTTGTCCATGTCCTTGACCGTGATGAGACCCACACAGCGATACTGCTCGTCGACC
>CALBEG010000020.1 GCA_937927455.1 uncultured Elioraea sp.
GGCCAGCCGGCACGGCTTGGTTGGATGAGCCGCAGCCCTTGGTGCTGGTCGCCACTTCCGGCAACCTCTCAGGCGAACCCATCGCGATCGAACCGGACGGCTGGCGGCGATCGCCGATTTCGTCATTGGTCACGACCGTGCCATCCTGTCCCACGCCGACGACAGCGTGGCCCGCATCGTGTCCGGTGCGCCCATGTTGCTGCGCTGCGCCCGCGGCTACGTGCCCGAACCGATCGCACTCGCCGAGAATGTGCCGCCCGTGCTCGCGGTCGGCGCGCACCTAACGGTGACGGCCTGTCTCCTTCGCGGCCGCGAGGCCTTCCTCAGTCAGCACATCGGCGATCTCGACACTGGGGCGGAGCGCACACTTACCACCCTGGAAGAGCTCGGCGCGCTCGAGGAGATCCGACAGGAACTCGCCGAGGCGGAGGAGGCACGTCTTTGATGTACATCAGTGAGTTTCGCGACGGCAGGTTCGCACGCGCCCTCGCCCGCGCCATCGCCGCTGAGGTTGATCCCCAGCGGCGCTATCGCTTTATGGAGTTTTGCGGTGGCCATACGCACGCTGTGGCGCGCTACGGGATTGCCGATCTCCTGCCGCCAAGCCTTGAGCTCATCCATGGGCCCGGCTGCCCCGTCTGTGTGCTGCCGGTTGGTCGCATCGATGCTGCGATCGCGCTGGCGGAACGACCCGGTGTGACCCTCTGCTGCTACGGCGACATGCTGCGCGTGCCGGGGTCGCGCCGGAAAAGCCTGTTGGCAGCGAAGGCGGCCGGAGCCGATGTGCGGATGGTCTATTCGATCGCCGAGGCGGTCGCTTTCGCACGCGCCAACCCCGACCGCGAGGTTGTGTTCTTCGCGATCGGGTTCGAGACCACCACGCCGCCCACCGCACTCGCCGTTCTCGAAGCGTCGCGCACGGGGCTTCGAAACTTCTCCGTCTTCGTCAACCATGTGCTCACTCCGGCCGCGATGCGCGCCATCCTCGCTGATGGGCAGGTGCCGCTCGACGGCTTCATCGGGCCGGCACACGTCAGCGTCGTGATCGGTTCCTCCGCCTACGAACCCTTCGCCACGGATCATGGCAAGCCGGTGGTGATCGCGGGGTTTGAACCGCTCGACGTGCTGCATGCGATCATGCTGTTGGTCCGTCAGGTCAATGACGGTCGTGC
Source organism: uncultured Elioraea sp. (assembly GCA_937927455.1). Classification (GTDB taxonomy): domain Bacteria; phylum Pseudomonadota; class Alphaproteobacteria; order Acetobacterales; family Acetobacteraceae; genus Elioraea. The sequence goes on from CALBEG010000020.1 coordinate 1,173, forward strand.
AGAGGTCGAAACGCAATATACGCGCGCCGTGGCAAGCGAAGGCAATGCGCGTGCCCTTGCCGCAATGGCGGAGGTGTTCGAACTTCGGCCTGCATTCGACTGGAGGGGCCTCGGCGAGATCCCTTGGAGCGGGCTCAGGCTAAAGGACGAGTACGCCGGCTTCGACGCCGAGCGCCGCTTCGGCGTGCGCGACGAGCGGGTGCCCGATCCGAAATCCTGCGAGTGCGCTGCCATCGTGCGGGGGCAGAAGCATCCCCGCGCGTGCAAGCTGTTCGGCAGCGTATGTACCCCTGATCATCCGATCGGGGCCTGCATGGTCTCCTCGGAGGGTGCATGCGCCGCTTACTACAGTTACGGCCGTCACCGCGAGGGCGACGACAGGGCGGCGGCGTGACGAGGATCTCGTCCTTGCCACGGCTCGACATCGCCTCCGGCAGAGTGGAGCTCGTCCACGGCGCCGGCGGACGAGCCATGAGCGAGCTGATCGGCGCGATCATGCTCGCAGCGTTCGACAATCCCGAGTTGCGTCGCGGCAACGATCAAGCGGTCCTGCCGTCGATCGGGGGGCGGATCGCGATGACGACGGACAGCTTCGTCGTCTCCCCGCTGTTCTTCCCGGGGGGCGACATTGGCTCCCTCGCCGTGCACGGGACAGTGAACGATCTCGCTATGGCCGGCGCCGTGCCCGTCGCCCTCTCTGCCGCCTTCGTCCTGGAAGAGGGATTTCCGCTCGCGGATCTCGCGCGGATCGTCACCTCGATGGCCGAAGCCGCGCGCACCGTGGGCATACCGATCGTCACCGGCGACACGAAGGTGGTCGAACGCGGCAAGGCCGACGGTATTTTCATCACCACAAGCGGGATCGGCCGCGTGCCGGAAGGGGTTGCACCGTCGGCGGATCGCGCCCAGCCGGGCGATGCCATCCTGCTCTCCGGCTCGATCGGAGACCACGGCATGGCGATCATGGCGGTGCGCGAAGGCCTCGGCTTCGAGACGAGTCTTGTGTCGGACAGCGCGCCGCTGCACGACCTGGTTCGGGCGATGGTCGAGATCGTTCCGGATGTGCATGTGCTTCGGGATCCCACACGGGGCGGGCTCGCCGCCGCGCTCAACGAAATCGCGCAGTCGAGCCGCGTGGGGATGCGGGTCCGGGAAGCCGCCATTCCGGTGCGTCCGGAAGTTGCCGGGGCCTGCGAACTCCTCGGCCTCGATCCGCTCAACGTCGCGAACGAGGGCAAGCTGGTTGCGATCTGCGCCGCCGCCGACGCCGATGCGCTGGTCCGTGCCATGCGCGCGCATCCGTTGGGACGCGACTCCGCCATCATTGGCGAGGTGGTCGCCGACAGTTCCTGCTTCGTCGAGATGGAGACCGTGTTCGGCGGCACGCGCATGGTCGACTGGCTGGCCGGAGAGCAGTTGCCGCGAATCTGCTAGACTGGCGCCATCCACCGCGCCGGTTCAGACTTCTCGCGCCGTCCTTCGTGGCCATCCGCCGCCACTCAGAAAGCGAACGCGCTGCGAGCGCACTGCGGCACCGCCAGCGCGAGCGAACTCGGCCAAGTGTCTTAGCCCCCAGTAAACGCCGCGTCGCGGATGGTCCTGCACGCGGTCAGCAAGACGCCCCATGCGCCGAACCAGACCAGCGAGGCGGTGGAGAAGATCGGCAGCACAAAAGCAGGGCGCTGTCGTCTGGCTGCCACATCAGCCTCGCCAGCCCTATCTGCCGTCAGGGCGAGGTGCTGTGCATCCCCTGTTTTGCGGCGCAAGTACGGATGGTTTGACCAGATCGCACGTCACCTTCCGGGCTGCGCCAAGCGCTGCGACAGCGAGACTTCCGGCAGGCTTGAGAGATCAGAGAAGAGGCCGAAGTCGCCTTGGCGCCTTGCGGCGGGTCATACCGTCCGGCTCGTGAAGGCGAGGTGATGAGGATCGGACGCAAGACTCCCCCTCGCGAACCGGATTGCACCCAGTCCCTGGTACACGGGTGGGCCGACTTCTGCCATGCCCTACGTCGCAGCCTGCGTGCCGCGCGCTGCGACCTTGCGCGGCAGGATCGCGATGTCTTGCACAATCGCCTTCACGCGGTAGCCACCGCGCATCAAGGCGTCGATGTCCTCGAGCACGCGCTCCAGTCTCTGTTCCGACATGATCACATAGATCAGCACATTACTGTCTACGCCAAGCATGCCGGAGCGCAGCCCTGTCGTGCCAGCGCCGGTGCAGGGAACGAGCGTATAGCCGCCGATCTCGCGCCGCTTCAGCGTGTCGATCAGAAGCCGCTG
>CALBEG010000021.1 GCA_937927455.1 uncultured Elioraea sp.
GTTCAGCATCGCCCATCCCACCCAATGGTGCAGCGCGCCCGACAGAACGGAGGTGATGGCGACCGAGCCGAACACGATCACGTCGTTCGCAGCCTGCGCTTTGGCGCGCTCCTCCGGCCTGTAGGAGGAGGTCAGCAAGGCTGTGCCGCCGACGAACATGAAGTTCCAGCCCACCCCGAGGGCGACGAGGGCGACCCAGAAATGCGCGAAACTCTGGCCCGCCAACGCAACCACGGCACAAGCCGCGATCAGCGCCGCGCCGGCGGCGATGACGCGCAGCACGCCGAAGCGCGCGATCAGGTAGCCGGTGATGAAAGAGGGGGCGAACATCGCCGCCGCATGCCACTGGATCACCGTCGCCGAGTCGCCGACGGTAAACCCGCACAGCATCATCTCGAGCGGGGTGGCCGCCATCAAAATATTCATCGTATCCCACCCGACGACGGCAGAAAGCACGGCGACGATAAACCGTGGCCGACCAAGAATGGGGCCGAGCGGCACCGTGGCTGTGCCGCGCGGGTCAGGCGGAGGCGCCAGCCGCATAGCGAAGACGAGCGCGGCGGTGGCGAACGGCAGCGCGGCGAAGGCGAGGTAGCTGCCGGCGAACAGCACCGGGGCGAACCAGTCCTTCGTCGCCTTCACCACCGCAGGGCCGAGAAACGCACCGATCACCCCTCCCGCCATCACGGTGCTGATCGCCTTCGGCCGATACGCCGCGTCCGCTACCTCGGCGGCGGCGAAGCGGTAGTACTGGGCGATGCCGAACGCGGCGCCCGAAAAGACGCAGCCCAACAGGAACAGGCGGAACGAGCCGATCCAGAGGGCGGCGAAGAAGATCGCAGTCGCCGCCAAATAGAGCCCAGCCCCCATCAGGAAACCTGCCCGACGGCCAAGGCGAGCGAAGATCACCGCTCCCGGAATCGACACCGCCATCGTGGCGAGCATCTGCACAGCGAGCGGCAGGGTGGCGAGCACCTTCGCCTCGGCCAGAGCATAACCGATCAGAGCCACCATCGCGACCTGTCCGCTCTGCGCCGCCTGCGCCAGCGCCTGGGCACAGAAGAGCAGGGCAACGGTGCGGGTTGGCTCGCGCGCAAGCAAGGTCATGCGAAGTGGCTCCAGCCGGCGCGCTCGAGCGGGATCACGCTGCCATCTGGCCCAAGCACGCGCACCCCTTCGCCCGCGACAAGCCGCCCGATCCGTGTCACCGGCACGCCCGCGATGAGGCCGGCCTTCTCCACCCGCTCGGCCGCCTCCACAGGGGCGGAAAAGACAAGTTCGTAATCATCCCCGCCGGAAAGGCAGGTGGCGAGCAGGCCGGGGTCTCGCTCGAGCACGCTGTGGGCAGAGGAGGAGAGCGGCAGAGCGGCCGCCTCGACCTCCGCGCCGCAGCCCGACCCGCGCGCGAGGTGGCCGAGGTCCTGCACCAGCCCGTCCGAAACGTCGAGGCAGGCGGTGGCGAGCCCGGCGAGCCTCTGGCCGAGGATCAGCCGCGGTCTCGGCAGGCGGTAGCGTTCGGCGAGGAATTCGCGGTCAGCCTCAGCGAGGTCAGGAAGACGACCAGTAAGCGCAAGGAGGCCGAGCGCGCCGTCGCCAATCGTACCGCTGACCCAGACCTCGTCTCCCACGCGCCCGCCCGATCGGGTGAGCGCCCGGCCAGGCGCAACCGAGCCGAGGATGGTGAGGGAGAGGGTGAGTGGCCCCGGCGTGGAAACCGTATCACCGCCGAACAGGCCGCACTCGAATACGGTCTGGTCGGCAGCGAGGCCGCGAGCAAAGGCAGCAAGCCAAGCGTCATCGACCGACTTCGGCAGCGCGGCGGTGAGCAGGTAGCCAAGTGGTGCAGCCCCCATCGCGGCGAGGTCAGAGAGGTTTACGCGGAGCAGCTTGCGTCCGATCGTCTCCGGCGGGTCCTCGGGCAGGAAGTGCACGCCTTCCACCATGGCGTCGGCGGCGAGCACCAGGGTGCGGCCTTCGGGTGGATCGAGCAGGGCGGCGTCGTCGGTGAGGGAGAGGGCGCCCGGCACGGCGGCTGCGAGCGGGCGGAAGTGCCGCGCGATCAGCGCGAACTCGCGGGCGAGGCTCACGGCGAGGCTGGGGCGGCGGCAAATTCGGCCGCCCGCAGGGTGCGCGCGAGGCGATCAAGCACGCCATTGGCGAAGCGCGGCTCCTCACCCGAGAAAAAGCCGTGCGCGATGTCAAGATACTCGTTGATGATCACCTTGGCCGGGGCTCCAGTGGCATCGAACAGCTCGCCCGCCGCCGCGCGCAGCACCGCGCGCAACACGGGGTCGAGCCGCTCCATGGGCCAATCCTCAGCCAGGGTGGCGGCGATGGCGCGGTCGAGCACCTCCGCGTTGTGCGCCCAGCCGCGCACGATGGCGGCAAGGAGCGGCACATCGGCCCCTGGGATCCGACCCTCCTCCAGAGCGGCTTCGGCGAAATCGGCCGGTCCATCGGCCAGCACGCGGTGGCGGACGAACTCATCGAGCACCGACTCGGGGCTTACACTGGCCTGTTCGGCCTGGTAGAGCGCCTGCACGGCGGCAAGACGGGCGGCGGTGCGCGGGCGGCCGCGCCCACCTTGGCTTGCTGGCCTTGCCATCACAGCCCCCAGCGCCGCGCGAGCGCGATCTGCGCGACCAAGGCGCGCGCCGCCTCTGCCCCCTTGTTCGTCTCGTCGTCGCAGGCGCGGGCAAGCGCCTGCGCCTCGTCGTGCACCGTGAGCACGCCAAAGGCGACCGGCACGCCAAACTGTACGGAGAGGTCCATCAGGCCGCGCGCCGCCTCGCGGGCGATGTGGTCGTAATGGTCGGTCTCGCCGCGCACCACACAGCCGAGGGCAAGGAACCCGTCCCATCTCGGTCCGCCCGCCCTGGCCATGGCGCGAATGGCCATCCGGATCGCGCCTGGCAGTTCGAACGCGCCCGCGACCTGGACGAGCTCATGTGTCGCCTGAGCAGAGGCCAGAACGCGCTGCGCGCCGGCGCGCAGCCCCTGCGCCACCGCGGCGTAGTAGGGCGCCTCGACGATCAGCACATGCGGCGGTGTCGCCGCCGCCGAACCGCTCTCTCCGTCCGTCATCGCGCCTCGTCCTCCGAGCGGGGAATGGGTCGATGCGCGATGACGGTCAAGCCATGCCCCTCAAGGCCGACGATGGGGCGTGGAGTGTTGGTGAGCAGGATCATTTCGCGTACGCCGAGATCGCGCAGGATCTGCGCGCCCACCCCGTAGTCGCGCAGCTGCGGCTTACGCCCCGAGGCGGCGCCGAGGATTCGTTCCGATAGCGCGGTCGCCCGCGGTTCCCGGATCAGCACCACCACACCACGGCCCTCGCGCGCGATCAGACGCATGGCGGGGGCGAGATCTGACCCCCCGCGATCGCCCAGCACATCCGTGAGCACATTCAGCGCATGCATGCGCACGAGCACGGGCCCCGGCGCGCTGACCTCGCCCTTCACCAGCGCCACGTGTTCGGCATACTCCACCGTGTTGACGTAGACGATGGCGCGGAACGCCCCGCCATGGACGCTTTCGATAGTGGTTTCGGCGCGGCGTTCGACGAGCTTTTCGGTGCGGCGGCGATAGGCGATCAGGTCGGCGATGGTGCCGATCTTTAGCCCATGGCGTCGCGCGAAGGCGGCGAGGTCGGGCAAGCGCGCCATCGTACCGTCGTCGTTCATGATCTCGCAGATCACGCCAGCAGGGGTGAGGCCGGCAAGGCGGGCGATGTCCACCGCAGCCTCGGTATGGCCGGCGCGCACCAGCACGCCTCCCTCGCGCGCCATCAGCGGAAACACGTGTCCTGGCGTGCAGATGTCGGCCGGGCCTTTGGACGGGTCGATCGCCACCGCGATCGTGCGCGCGCGGTCCGCTGCCGAAATGCCGGTGGTGATCCCCTCACGCGCCTCGATCGAGACGGTGAACGCCGTCTGGTGGCGCGAGGCGTTCGATTGCGCCATCAGGGGCAGGCCGAGACGTTCGACGCGCTCGCGCGTGAGGGCCAGGCAGATCAGGCCGCGCCCGTGCTTCGCCATAAAGTTGATCGCCGCCGCATCAGCGAACTGGGCAGGGATGACGAGGTCGCCCTCGTTCTCCCGGTCCTCGTCATCGACGAGCACCACCATTCGCCCGGCCTTTGCCTCGGCGATGATCTCCTCGGCCGAAGCGAGCGCTGAGGCGAGTTCGGCATCACGCGCGGACGCGCTCACCGCCCCCTCGCTTCGAGCAGGCGCGCGAGGTAGCGCGCGATAAGATCGACCTCAATGTTCACGGGGTCTCCGGGTTTCAGGCGACCGAGGGTGGTGACCTCGGCGGTATGCGGAATGATGTTGACCCCGAAAGCATCGGCGTCAACGTCGTTGACGGTTAGGCTCACGCCATCGACCGCAACCGAGCCTTTCGGCGCGAGGTAGGCCATCAGGTGCGGCGGGGGGCGGATGGTCAGGCGGAGGCTTCCGCCCTCTGCGCTTGCAGCGGCGACTCGCCCCACCCCGTCGATGTGGCCGGTGACGAGGTGCCCGCCCAACTCGTCGCCCATGCGAAGCGCGCGTTCGAGGTTCACCAACGTGCCCGGACGCCAGCGCCCGATCGTGGTCTTGTCCAGCGTCTCGGCCGAGGCGGTGAAGCCGAGCGTTTCCACCCCCTTCTCCACCACCGTCAGGCAGCAGCCGTTGCAGGAGACCGAGGCGCCGGGCGGGATCTCCTCTGTGTTCCAGGTGGTGGCGATGATAAGCTTAAGGTCCCTGCCTTCTCCCGCAGGCTCGATCGCCCGAACGGAGCCGAGGTCGGTCACGATACCGCTAAACATCTAAGCCTCCGAATCGAGGAGGAGGAACCGATCGGGCCCGACCCGCTCCTCCTCCACCACCCGCCATGTCGGCATGGCGGCAAGATGGGGAAGGGCCAAGGCGCCGACGGCTGGGGTTGCATCGCTGCCCAGCACGGAGGGTGCGTGGAACCAGGCGAGGCGATCGACAAGGCCCGCCCGCAGCAGGGAGGCAGCAAGCCTCGACCCGCCCTCGACCAGAACGCGGGTGATGCCGCGCTGAGCGAGTGCCCGCAAGGCGGCGAGCGGCTCCGGCTGGCCGTTCGCATCGGGCGGGACGGCGATCACCGTCACCCCGCACTCGGCTAGAGCGGAAATCCGGTGCTGATCTGCCCCCGGCGTGGTCAGAAGCCAGGTTGGAACCGCGCGCGCGGTGGCAACAAGACGCGCGGTAAGCGGCAGTCTTGCGCGCCCGTCGGCGACGATGCGCACTGGGCCGGGGTGGCTGCGCGGCACGAGGCCGGGCACGCGAACGGTAAGCTCGGGGTCGTCAGCGAGTGCGGTGCCGGAGCCGATCAGGATCGCGTCATGGCGCGCCCTCAGCCCGTGCGCGAGCCGCCGCGCTGCCTCGCCCGTGATCCAGCGGCTTTCCCCCGCGGCAGTGGCGATCCGCCCGTCGAGCGTGGTGGCGAGCTTCAGCGTGACGAGCGGTCGCCCGGCGCGGACGCGCAGAATAAACCCGGCGTTGAGCGCGGCAGCCTCCTTCTCCAGCACGCCCTCCGTCACCGCCACGCCAGCATCGCGCAGCCGCGCGACACCCTCCCCATTGACCCGAGGGTCAGGGTCGCGGGTGGCAATCACGGCACGGGCGAGGCCGGCGGCGATCATCGCGTCCGTGCAGGGTGGGGTTCTGCCCCAGTGGCAGCAGGGCTCGAGAGTGACATAGGCGGTGGCCCCGCGCGCGGCGGGGCCTGCGCGCCGCAACGCCTCTGTTTCGGCATGCGGGCGGCCGCCGGGCTGGGTCCAGCCACGGCCGACAATTCGGCCATCGCGCACAATGACGCAGCCCACCGACGGGTTCGGCGCAACGTTGCCCAGGCCCCGCCGGGCGAGAGTGAGGGCCGCGCGCATGAAGGCGAGGTCGTGTTCCCCCGCCTTCTCCGCCGCCTCAGCTCCCACGCCCGTTGCCTAGGGCGCCGACAAAGCGCTCGAAGTCCTTCGCCTCGCGGAAGTCGCGGTAGACAGAGGCGAAGCGCACGTAGCCCACCGGGTCGAGGTCTTTCAACACCTCCATCACCATCTCGCCGATCATCTTCGAGGGGATCTCGCTCTCGCCGGAGGTTTCGAGCTGGCGCTGGATGCCGTTGACGATGCGCTCGATCTGCTCGTCGGTCACAGGGCGTTTGCGGAGCGCAATGCGGATGGAGCGGGCGAGCTTCTCGCGATC
>CALBEG010000022.1 GCA_937927455.1 uncultured Elioraea sp.
GGCGGCAGCGCATCCGTGTAGTGCAGCACAGCGGTGACGGGCAGGTTCTCGCAACCGACCGGCCCGTCGATGACGACGCGCAGGCCGCGCACCGCGGTGAAGGCATAGACGCAGCCCCAGTAGCCGCCGGCGCGATCGTGATCGAGCACCAGCATCGGCTCAGCTCCCCACCGCCGCGAGGGCCTTGGCCCGTGCTGCGCGCGCGCGCGCCATCCTCTCGCGGAAGCCCGTGGGCTCGCGGGGGACGTCGCGGAAGCCGTAGCCGGCCGTCTGGCCAGCGCCCACGCCGCCGAAGAACGACACCATGCGGCGGAACCGTTCCGCCTGGCGAACTTGCGCGGCGACGATGCCGGCGAGAGACCCCGCTCCCGCTGGCCCAAACAGCGGCCGGGCGGAGACCATGTTGGTGAAGTAAAGCGCCGGGATCGCGGCCTCCTTCGCCTTCTGCACGAGCGGCGTGGTGCCAACGGCAAGGTCTGGGCGCACTTCCAACATCGCCGCGATGTCCTGCTCGAGAGAGGCGCGGAACTGCACATAGCACCCATGGGCAGCGAGCCACTCCCGATCGGGCTCAGACCATTCCGTGCGCGGCACGGCGGTGCCGACGTACGGAACGCGCGCCCCGGCCTCGATCAGCAGTCGCGCAACCAAAAGCTCGGACCCCTCGTAGCCGGAGACCGTGACCGTCCCGGCAATCGGGTTTGCGGCCAGCGCCCCCTCGATGGCGGGCAAGGCCTTCGCCTTGGCGCGATCGCTTGCCTCCGCGCCGACATTCGCCGCCCGCCCGATCGCTTCCAGCCAGGCGGCGGTGCCTTCGCGCCCAACAGGCCCCGAACCCACGACGGGGCGCCCTGCGGCGCGGAACTCGCGCGCGGCGGAGACGTAGAACGGATGCACCGCGGCGGCGACAACACAATCCAACGCGCCGTAGAGATCGCGCCACTCGCGCGCCGGTGTGGGTGGTGCGACCCCGAGCCCCATGGGCGCGAGCAGCGCACCGATGCCGACCGGGTCGGCTGGGAACAGCTCGCCGATCAGCGCCACCGTGGGCTCACCCTCGACCAGGTCGCGCGGCCGCGCCACCGGCCCTGATTCGGCCTCGGCACGGGCATAGGCGAGCATGGCCCCGGCCAGCACATCCTTCGCCTCGGCGTGCGTCGGCACACCGAAGCCCGGCACATCGATGCCGATGATACGCACGCCGTTGATCTGTTTCGGCAGAAGATCAAGCGGCACGCCCGAAGCCGTCGGCACGCAGAGGTTCGTCACCACGATGGCGTCGTACTGGGCGGGATCTGCCATCCGGTGGACCGCTTCGCGAATGTCCTCGAACAGCTTGCCGGTGACGAGCGTTTCGGAATTGAACGGAACGTAGCCCACCGTTCGGCGCGCACCGTAGAAGTGGCTGGTGAAGGTGAGCCCGTAGACGCAGCAGGCCGAACCCGAGAGGATGGTCGCCACCCGACGCATGCGCAGCCCCACGCGCAGCGACCCGAAGGCCGGGCACATGGACTGCGGCTGATCGTGCGGGCCGCGGGGATAGAGTTCGGCGAAACGGTCGAGCGCCTCGCCCTTGCCGGCAGCGCGGGCGGCGCGCTCCATCGTCTCGCGCCCTCCGTGGCAGCCTCCGCCGCTGGCTGGAGCCGCCATGCCGGGCGGGGTGGTGGGCGGGGTGGGAGAGGTGCCGCCGTCCATCACACGCCCTCGTAAATCACTTCGAGAGACGGCTTGACGATCTTTTCGGCTGCGCACATGTCGGTCTCCGTCGCGGGCTCGAGCACGACATCGCGTCCGACCGTCTCACCCTTGAACAGGCCGAGGAGTTCGTCCTGGCTCAGAGGGCGTGGCCTCAGCGGCGGGGCTTCGATCACAGCGCGGGCGAGGCGCTCGAACAGAGGGCCCCAGCGCCCGCCCGGCTTGCCGATGATCTCGTAGGAAGCGGATTTGCGTCGGATGTCCTCATCCGCCGGAATGGAGGCGAGCACGGGGATCTCCGCCTTGGCAGCGAAGGCCTGCGCCTCGCCGGTGCCGTCGTCCTTGTTCACCACCATCCCCGCGACCCCGACATGGCCGCCGAGGCGGCGGAAATATTCCACTGCCGAACAGACATTGTTGGCGACGTAGAGAGACTGCAGGTCGTTCGAGCCGACGACGATCACCTTCTGGCACATGTCGCGCGCAATCGGCAGACCAAAGCCGCCGCACACTACATCGCCCAGGAAGTCGAGCAGGACGAAGTCGAAGTCCCACTCGTGGAAGCCGAGCTTCTCGAGCAGCTCGAACCCGTGGATGATGCCCCTGCCGCCGCAGCCGCGACCAACCTCTGGGCCGCCGAGCTCCATCGCGAACACGCCGTCGCGCTTGAAGCAGACATCGCCGATCTTCACCTCCTCGCCGGCCGCCTTTTTGCGCGAGGAGGTCTCGATGATGGTGGGGCAGGAGCGGCCGCCGAACAACAGCGAGGTGGTGTCCGACTTCGGGTCGCAGCCGATGAGCAGCACCTTCTTGCCCTGCTGCGCCATCATGTAGCTGAGATTAGCAAGCGTGAACGACTTACCAATGCCGCCCTTGCCGTAGATGGCAACGATCTGGGTCTGTTTCGTCGGTGTGCTCGTCTCGGGAGCGGGCTGTTCCGCTGCCGCTTCGGCGCGCAGAACCTCCTTTTGGTGTTCGAGCGGGTCGCGCGGCTCAGGGCGGACGATAACGGTCATGACACTCCCCTCCAGTCGAGCACCATCTTGAGGCAGGTCGGGTCGGTGAAGGCCGTCTCGTAGGCCTCAGCCGCGCGGTCAGCCGTGGCGTGGTGCGTGATCAGCCCTGCAAGCGACAGACGCCCCGAGCCGATGAGTTGCGATACGGCAACGAGATCGTCGGGCTTCCATTCCGCCGCGATGCGGATCCTCGCCTCGCGCATGAAGGCGGGCGGAAAGGTGAAGGCCAGGCGATCGGCATAGAAGCCGGCGAGCAGGATCTCGCCTTGGGGAGCAAGGCGCGAAATCAGCGTATCGAGGATGGTGGAGTCGCCGGAGACGTCGCAGATCGCGCCATAGGGCCCGCCGCGATCCTCGTCGGGATGAACCACTGCGTAGCCGATAGCGCCGTCGCGTCGCGCCGGGTTTGTTTCCCACACCGTCGGCGCGGCACCGTGGGCGACGGCAAGCCGGGCGAGAAGCCGGCCGAGCACGCCGTGGCCGACGATCAGGTCAGGCTGGTGGGCAGGGTCGGGGTAGGCGTGCCGTGCGGTGGCGGCGAGGGCGAGCAGCACGCCCTCCTCACCCAAGGACGGTTCGATGGGCAGAACCCGCGCCCCGTGGGCGACAAGTCGCCGTGCGGCACCGCCGAACAGGCCGCGCGCGCCGACGAAGCCGTTCGAGCCGGGAACGAACACCGTCTCGCCCACCCGTCGGCCCGACCGGGGGCCGGCGGCGATGATGGTGCCGACCGACTCGTAGCCGGGAACGAGCGGGTAGCCGAGCCCCGGGAAGGGCGGCATCCGCCCCGACCACAGCAGGCGCTCCGTGCCGGTCGAGATCCCGGAGAAGGTGACGTCGATCAGAACATCGGCCTCGCCCAGTTCGGCGAGCCCCAGCCGCGTCAGACTGAGGCGCATCGGCTCTTCAAGCAGGACAGCGACGGTGTCCATCCGGGGCTCCGCTTCCCTCCCTGGGACGAGTGTCAGTCTAACTTGACGCTCAGGAAGGTCAAGCATGATTGACACTCGCGGATCCGTGAGCAAAGCCCCGGCCCGCCCGCGCTTCCAACACGCGAACGAGAAGCGGGATGCGGGTGCGGCGCTCGCGCACCGTGTCGAACCCCGCCTCGGCCAGCATGAGTCGATACGCCTCCGCCGTGCGCGGCCGCCCACGCCCCATCGCCCACAGGTAGAGGCCGAAATAAGCGTCCCCGACCGGTTCAGCGCCCTTCGTCCCGGCCAGCGGCTCGGCGAGAAGCAAGCTTCCGCCCGGCGGCAAAGCCTGGCGGAGGGTGCGGAACAGGGCAAAGACCGTGGCGTCGTCGTGATCGTGCGCAATCCGCACCAAGCTGATGGCATCGAAGCCCGCTGGGATCGGGTCACGGCGGAAGTCGCCAGCAAAAACCTCAGCCCGCACGCCGCGCGCCGAAAGCCGCGCCCGCGCCCGCTCCGCCACCGCTGGCACGTCGAACAGGGCAAGCGAAAGTTTTGGATGGCGGGCGGCGACCGCTTCGAGAAACGCCCCTTCGCCGCCGCCGACGTCGAGTAAGGCCTGGAAACGGTCGAATCGGCAGGCGGCCAGGATCTCATCCGCCACCATGGGCTGCGAGGCGGCCATCAGAGCCGAATAGTCCGCCACCCGTTCGGCAGCGAGCGACCCGACGTCCTCTGCCCCCGCATAGGGCCAATACTCGGCCAGAGCCGTGCCGCGGTTGCCACGCAGCAAAGCGACTGGGTCGGCCAGGTCGCGATAGAGTGCGGCGTGATGCGCGACCATGGCCGCCACCCCCCCATCGGCGGCGACGACGGCGCCGAGGGGCCCGAGCCCATACCGACCGCCGGACCGGCGATCGAGCAGACGAAGCGCGACTGCAGCCTTGAGCAAGCGCTCCGCCCCCTCGGCGGGAAGTCCCGTCAGCACCGCGACCTCCTCAGCGGTGCGCGGCGCCTCGCGCAGAGGACGGAACAGGTCGAGCCGCACGCAAGCGGCCAACACCTGCGAGTAAACGAAGCCAGCACAGAGGTCGAACAGGGCCCGCGTCTCGGCCCGAGCGATGCCCCGCGTGAGGGGAAAGGCAGCGGCGAGGCGGCGGAAGCGTGGCGAGGCAAGCAGCCGGTCGCGCAGATCCAGAACCCCGTCGCGCACCCGGCCACCAATGCCGCTGCGCGGCACGGCGGGCGGACAGGGGGCTGCGGCAATGAGGCTCACGCAGCGTGCGCGGTGGCAGCCTTTGGCACCAGCCGCCGGGCTTCGAGCAGGATCAGCTGCTCCAGCGCCTCGCGCCCGGGGCAGGGCGGAATGGCGGCGATCGCCTCGCCGACCAGGTCCTCGAGGTGGCGTAAACAGGCCGGAATGCCTAAGGTCAGTGCCGCGGAGGGGCGGCCCAGCACGGCGTCGCGCCCAGTCGTCTTGCCGGCTTCCTCATCGTCGGCCAGCGCGTCGCGGAGATCATCGGCCACCTGGTAGGCCTCGCCCAGCTTCTCGCCCAGCCGCTGCCAGGGCTCGGGATCAGCCCCAGCAGCAGCCGCCCCGCTCATGGTGGCGGCGGAGAAGAGCGAGGCGGTCTTGGCGCGCTGATAGGCGCCGAGATCGACGCGCGGTTCACACTCCCAGGCCTGGCCAGCGGCAATGCCCAAAGGCATGCCGACAGCATTGCCGATAATGCGGAGCAAGCCGGGCAGACGGTCGGGGCAGGCGGCTCCGGCGCGGGCGAGCATCTGAAAGGCGAGCACGATCAACGCATCACCAGCGAGCACAGCAAGCGGCTCGCCGTAGGCGACGTGCAAAGCGGGCTTGCCGCGGCGCACTGTGGCATCATCGAAACAGGGCAGGTCGTCGTGCACCAGCGAGGCACAGTGGAGGAGCTCGATCGCGGCAGCGGCGGCGTCCGTCAAAGCCGGTGCGTCGTCGCCGCAAGCGGCAGCAGCGGCGAGCACCAAGCGCGGGCGGACGCGGGCGCCGCGCGGAAACACGGCATAGTGCATGGCCTCAGCGAGCCTGGGCGGGCGGCCAAGGCCGTTCGCGATGTCGAGGGCTTCGCCCAGCGCCTTCTCGATCCGGTTCACAGCGTCCATTCTTCCCTCCACCTCGCTTCGGTCGGGTCGCTCGGCGGCCCGACTGTCAAGCGTGCCTGTCAGTGCTACTGTCATTGAAAGTTGACAGGGGCGTCAAGCACAATCACGTGCGACGACCCAAGCCGGGGTGGCGGACGGGATCCGAGGAGAGAGGAGGGATGAACGGGGAGAGGGTGGCGGTGATCGGGGCCGGCATGGGCGGGCTCGCCGCCGCGCTCACCCTCGCCGCGCGCGGCTTCAGGGTGACAATGCTGGAGAAGGCCGATCAGCCCGGCGGCAAGATGCGCCCGGTGCCCATCGGCCACACCCTGATCGATGGCGGGCCCACCGTGCTCACCATGCGCTGGGTGCTCGACGAGCTGGTCGCCGAAGCGGGGTTCGCCACCGACGAGCATCTGCACCTCACCCCCCTCGGCGTTCTCGCCCGCCACGTTTGGGACGGATCGGAGGGCGTGCTCGATCTCGCAGCCAACGAGCACGCCACTGCCGAAGCCATCGCCCGTTTCGCCGGCGCTGCCGAAGCACGGGGCTTCCGCGCCTTC
>CALBEG010000023.1 GCA_937927455.1 uncultured Elioraea sp.
ATCAAGCTGTGGCCCGTCTTCCACATCAAGGGCCGCCCGCCCGCCTCGGCGATCGCGTCGAACAGAACCTGCGAGGCCTTCACGTCCGAAATGATCGTCGCGCCGGGGTGCGTGGCGAGAACGTCGCGCGCGAGCACGAGCAGGATCTGGTCTCCGAACAGCACTTCGCCCTCGTCGTCGACCACGCCGATGCGATCGGCATCGCCGTCGAATGCCACGCCGAGGTCAGCCTTCGTCTCCCGCACTCGGGCGATGAGATGGGCGAGGTTCTTCGGCACCGTGGGGTCGGGGTGGTGGTTGGGGAAGGCGCCGTCGATTTCGGCGAACAGGATCTCGTGCCGACCGGGCAGGCCCGCGACCAAGCGCTGCAGCACCTCGCCCGCCGCGCCGTTGCCGTTGTCCCACACGACGGACAGAGCGCGCTCGCCGCCGTCCCAGTCCCGCAGGATGCGCGCGACATACTCCTCGGCGATGGCGACCTCCTCGACCACCCCTTGCGTCTCCGGCACAACCTCGCCCGCCGCCGCCAGCCGCCCGAGCTCCTGGATCGCTTGTCCGAAAAAGGGCTTGTGGCCGAACACCATCTTGAAACCGTTGTAGTCGGGCGGGTTGTGGCTGCCGGTGACCTGGATCGCGCCGTCGGCCTCGCGCGCGCGATCGAGGTAGTAGAGCATCGGCGTCGGCCCCACCCCCATGCGCAGCACGTGCATGCCGGAAGCGACCAGCCCCCGCACCAGCGCGGCCTCAAGCGCGGGGCCGGAAAGCCGCCCGTCACGCCCGACCGCGACGACACTGCCACCTTTGCGGGCGACGAGGGAACCGAAGACCCGGCCGATGGCGAAGGCATCCGCCTCGCGCAAACTCTGCCCGACAATGCCGCGGATGTCATACTCGCGCAACGTGGTGGGATCGAAACGATGTGAGAATGTCATGTCATCTCTCCGTCAGCGGCTCCACTCATGGCCGGCCGATTGAACTGTAGCGGAAGCCCGCCTCGCGCATCGCAGCAGGGTCGAAGATGTTGCGCAGATCGACCACCACGCGCCCGCGCATCGCCTGAGCCAGGCGGGCGGGCGGGATAGCGCGGAACGCGTTCCACTCGGTGATGACGACGAGCGCATCGGCGCCTGCGGCGGCGTCGTAGGCGTCGCGGCAATACTGCACCTCAGGCGGCAGGAGGGGCCGCGCCTGCTCCATGCCTTCAGGGTCGTAGGCGCGGATCGTCGCCCCGGCCTCGACGAGGCGCGGCACGATGGCGAGCGCGGGAGAGTCCCGCATGTCGTCGGTTTCCGGTTTGAAGGTGAGCCCGAGGATCGCGACCGTCTTGCCGGCGACGGACCCGTCGCAGGCCGCGATCACGCGCTCGCTCATCGCTGCCTTGCGCGCATCGTTCACCGCCACCACGGTCTCGACGATGCGCACCGGGCTGCCGGCATCCTGCGCGGTGCGCACAAGCGCGAGCGTGTCCTTGGGGAAGCAGGATCCGCCGAAGCCGGGCCCGGCGTGCAGGAACTTGCGCCCGATGCGGCCATCAAGCCCGATCCCCTTCGCCACGTCGTGCACGTCAGCCCCCACCTTCTCGCACAGATCGGCGATCTCGTTGATGAAGGTGATCTTGGTGGCGAGGAAAGCGTTGGCGGCGTACTTGATGAGCTCGGCCGTCTCCAGCCCGGTGAAGACGATCGGGGTTTCGATGAGGTAGAGCGGGCGATAGAGGCGCTTCAGCACAGCCCGTGCGCGGTCGCTTTCGGTACCGATCACCACGCGGTCAGGCCGCATGAAGTCGCCGATCGCCGAGCCTTCACGCAAGAATTCGGGGTTGGAGGCGACGGCGATGTCGAGGTCGGGGCGAAGCTCCTTCGCAAGCGCCGCCACCTTGCGCCCCGTCCCCACTGGCACAGTCGATTTTGTCACCAGCACTGTCGGGCCCGTCAGTGCCTGGCAGATCTCGCGCGCGGCGGCGAAGACGTAACTGAGGTCGGCGTGCCCATCGCCGCGGCGCGAGGGCGTGCCGACAGCGATGAACACCGCGTCCGCCCTGTTCACCGCCTCAGCGGTGTCGGTGGTGAAATGAAGCCTGCCGTCCTCGACATTCGACCGCACGAGCTCATCGAGCCCCGGTTCGAAGATCGGGATGCGCCCCCCCTTCAGCGCGGCGATCTTGCCTTCGTCCTTGTCGACCACGCTGACGTCGATGCCGAACTCGGCGAAGCAGGCGCCGGAGACGAGGCCGACGTAACCCCCGCCGATCATCGCGATGTGCATCGCGTTCCCCCTTCGCCCGCCCGTTCAGACGTAACGCCCGAGAAAGGCGCGCACCTTGTCGGCAAGGTCGGGCCGCTTCAGGGCGAAGGCGATCTGCGCCTCGAGGAAGCCTGCCTTGTCGCCGCAGTCGAACCGGCGCCCTTCGCAGCGCAGACCGTGGAAGGGCTGGCGGCCGACCAGCCGCGCCATCGCGTCCGTCAGTTGGATCTCGCCTCCCGCCCCGCGCTCGAACCGCGCGATTTCGCCAATCACCTCAGGCTGCAGGATGTAGCGCCCGATGATCGAGAGCGTCGAGGGCGCCTCCTCCGGCTTCGGCTTCTCGACGAGCCCCATGACCTCGACCACGCGCCCGTCATCGTGCCCCACCTTGAGGATGCCGTAACGCGAAGTTTGTTCGCGCGGCACCTCCTCGACCGCCACCACGTTGCCCCCCGTCTGTTCGTAGACCTCGGCAAGCTGCCTGACCCAGGAGACGTCGGCCAGAACCAGGTCGTCGGGCAGCAGGATGGCGAAGGGATCGTCGCCGACGAAGGCGCGCGCACACCATATGGCGTGCCCAAGCCCGAGCGGCACCTGCTGGCGCACACTCATCACCGACCCAGGCGGCATCGAGGTGGTGGCGAGCAGCGCCAGCGCGTCGGTCTTTGCCCGCTCGCGCAAAGTCGCCTCGAGTTCGTAGGCGACGTCGAAATGCTCGACCAGCGCCGTTTTGCCGCGGCCGGTGACGAGGCAGAACTGCTCGATTCCGGCGGCCCGCGCCTCCTCAACCGCATACTGGATCAGCGGCTTGTCAACGACGGGCAGCATTTCCTTCGCCAGCGCCTTGGTCGCGGGCAGGAAGCGAGTGCCGAGACCGGCGACCGGCAGAACGGCCTTCTTCAGCGGCTTAGGCAAGGGACGCACCTCGCGTGGAACGGATCTCGAGGAGGCAGGGGTGGCGCGGCCGGAGCGGGCCGAAAGCCGCCGCTACGATCGCCCCACGTCGATCACCAAAGGATTGACGCGCGCGTTCCTGCCACAGCCGCCGCCGGGCGGGAAAGGGGGGCGAGGGCGGTGCCGGGTGAGGGATTCGAACCCCCGGCCTTCGGTTTACAAAACCGCTGCACTTCCGCTGTGCTAACCCGGCGTGCACCCAGCGCCGATTAGACCCTCGTGAGGCGTCACCGCAAGCCCGCCGAGCCCCGCCCCGGCCTTCCGGGCGGGCTGACGGCGTGCTAGCCCGCGTGCCCGATGCGCCATTTTCTCGACTTCGAACGCCCGATCGCCGAACTCGAAGGCAAGATCGAGGAGCTTCGCCGTCTGCCCGAAG
>CALBEG010000024.1 GCA_937927455.1 uncultured Elioraea sp.
GCCGAAGCGGCGACGAGGCGGGCGGGTGCGCGTGTCGCGATCGTTCGGCCGGCGCACCTCATCCGCCCGCGCCATCGCGCGTGCCCACGCCGCGCCATCGCCCTCCTGCCCGTGCAAGGTGGCGAGAAGATCGGACCGATCAAACACCCGCTTCGCCACCAGGTGGATAATCGGCGCCGCCCCGTAGTCCTGCCTCTCCACCACCCCCTCCACCACCATCAGCCTGGCAGTGACGATCGCGCTGCGATGGCGCGCAAGCACAGGGGGAAGGATGACGACGTTCGCCTGGCCGAACTCATCCTCTAGAGTGACGAACACCACGCCCTTCGCACTGCCAGGCCGTTGCCGCACCAGAACGAGCCCGGCGAGCCGCACGCGGGCCCCTTCGCGCGCAGCAAGAAGAGCGCGGCTGTCGCGGCAGCCGAGGCGAAGCAAGGAGGGGCGAAGAAGCGCAAGCGGGTGGGCGCGCAAGGAGAGGGCAAGGGCGGCGTAGTCCGCCACCACCTCCTCGCCAAGCCGTGCGGCGGGCAGGGCGGGGGCGGGTTCGGCGAAGAGATCGCCCTCGGCCGCGGCAAAAAGGGGGGGTGGTGCGGCGAGAGCGCGCGCTTCCCACAGCGCTGCCCGGCGGGAGAGGCCCAAGGAGGCGAAGGCATCGGCCTCGGCCAGGCGTTCGAGCGCCCCCCGCCCAATCCCGGCGCGGCGGGCGATCTCCTCCAGGCTCTCATAGGGCTTGCCGTTGCCGTGCGCGCGCGCCGCAACAATGGCCCGCCCATCCCGCTCGGCCAGCCCCTTCACCTCGCGCAGCCCCAAGCGCAGGGCAACGCCGCCCGCACTCTCCACGCACGGCTCAAGCGTGCTGTCCCACTCGGAAGCGTTCACCTCGGGCGGCCGCACCACCACACCATGCGCGCGCGCATCGCGTACGATCTGCGCCGGCGCATAAAACCCCATCGGCTGGGAATTCAGCAGCGCGCAGGCGAAGGCGGCCGGATAATGGCACTTGAGCCAGGCCGAGACGTAGACGAGAAGGGCGAAAGAGGCAGCGTGGCTTTCCGGGAATCCATAGGTGCCGAAGCCTTCAATCTGGCGGAAGCAGCGTTCGGCGAAGTCCCGCGCGTAGCCGCGTGCCACCATGCCCTCCACGAGCTTGGTGCGGAACTCGTGGATGATGCCGACCTTGCGGAACGTGGCCATGGCGCGGCGCAGCCGGTCCGCCTCCTCAGCCGTGAAGCCCGCGGCGACGATCGCAATCTTCATCGCCTGTTCCTGGAACAGAGGCACGCCCAGCGTGCGCCCCAACACCGCCTCAAGTGCGCGCGATGGAAAAGACACCGGCTCCTCACCGTTGCGGCGCCGCAAGTAAGGGTGCACCATATCGCCCTGGATGGGGCCTGGGCGAACAATCGCCACCTCGATGACAAGATCGTAGAAGCAGGCGGGCTTCAGCCGCGGCAGCATCGCCATCTGGGCGCGGCTTTCGACCTGGAACACGCCCAAAGAATCCGCGCGCGCGAGCATGGCGTAGACGGCAGGGTCCTCGGCCGGAACGGCGGCGAGAGAAAGGCGCTGGCCGTGATGGCTGGCGATCAGGTCGAAGGCCTTGCGGATGCAGGTGAGCATGCCGAGCGCCAGCACATCGACCTTGAGGATGCCCAGACGATCAAGGTCGTCCTTGTCCCACTCGATGGTGGTGCGGCCCGCCATGGCAGCATTCGTCACCGCGCAGAGTTCGACCAAGGGGCCGCGGGTGATGACGAAGCCGCCTACATGCTGCGAAAGGTGGCGCGGAAACCCGGTGAGCTGTTCGGCAAGCGACAGGGCAAGCGCCAGACGGGGTTCGGCGGGGTCGAGACCTTGCGCGCGCGCGATCTCGGCCAAGGAGGATTCCCGCCCGGGCCCCCACGTCGCCTCGGCGATGCGACCGGTAACGTCCTCGGAGAGCCCGAGCGCTTTGCCCACCTCGCGCAGGCTCATTCGCGTGCGCCAGTGGATCACTGTGGCGGCAAGCCCCGCGCGGTCGCGCCCATAGCGGGCATAGATCCACTGGATCACCTCCTCGCGGCGTTCGTGCTCGAAGTCGACGTCGATGTCGGGCGGTTCGCGTCGTGCGGCGGAAACGAAGCGTTCGAACAGGAGATCGTGCTTGGCGGGGTCGACGGCGGTGATGCCCAAAGCGTAGCAAACGGCCGAGTTCGCCGCCGACCCGCGCCCCTGGCAGAGGATGCCGCGGGAGCGGGCGAAGCGGACGATCTCGTGCACGGTGAGGAAGTAGGGCGCGTAGTTCAACTCGGCGATCAGCGCGAGTTCGTGCTCGATACGGGCTCGTACTGGCTCGGGCACGCCGTCAGGCCAGCGCTCGGCCGCCCCCTCCCAGGTGCGCGAAACAAGCGTTTCCTGCGCCGTGCGGCCCGCTTCGACGATCTCATCCGGGTAGTCGTAGCGGAGATCATCCAGCGAGAAGCGGGTGGCGGCGACGACCTCCAGCGTGCGTGCGACCGCCTCAGGGTGGCGGGCGAAGAGACGCGCGATCTCCTCGGGCGACTTGAGATGGCGTTCGGCGTTCGCCTCAGCCGCGAAGCCGAGCTCTTCCACCGTGCAGCCGAGGCGGATGGCGGTGAGCACATCGGCAAGGGCACGGCGTTCGGGGGCGTGGTAGCGCACGTCGCCGAGGGCGACGAGCGGGGTGCCAGCCTCGCTGGCGAGGGCGGCGAGCGCATCGAGGCGGCGCTGGTCGTCGCCGCGCAAGCCGACCGAAGCGCCGAGCAGGAGGGGAAGCACGGTGCGGCCACGCAGCGTTTCGGCCTCCGCGCGCAGGCGTTCCGCGAAGGCCCGGTCTGGGAGGGAGGGCGGAGGCAGGGCGACGAGCACCTGGCCCTCGGCATGGGCAATCAGGTCCTCGCGCCCAAGGTGGCACTCGCCCTTGGGCGCGCGCAGCTTGCCGATGGACAGGAGGCGGCAGAGCCTGCCCCAGGCGGCGCGGTCAGAGGGGTAGCAGAGGAAGGAGGAACCATCCGCGAGGTCGAGCCGGGCGGCGGGGAGGAAGCGTAAGCCCTGCGCTTTGGCGGCGAGGTGGCCGCGCACCAGCCCCGCCACCGTGTTGCGATCGGTGATGGCGAGCGCAGCAAGCCCCAAGGCGCGCGCAGTGAGCACCAGTTCATCGGGGTGCGAGGCGCCTTCGCGGAAGGTGAAGGCGGAGAGGGCCTGCAGTTCGGCGCAAGGAGCCATGGCAGGGGCAGGGGGCTCAGCCGAAGCGGCCGTGCAGGAACCAGGCGCGGGTGCTTCCCTCGCCGGTGGCGAACACCCAGAGCCGTCGGCCGGAGGCGGTCTCCACCCGCCAGTAGTCGCGCCACGCCTGGCCGGCGGGCGGGAGCCACCAGGCGGGAAGGATCCGCTCAGGCCCTTCGGCGCGGGTGACGGGCTCCTGCCCGATCGTCTCCGGAGGGCCATCGGGCAGGGGCGAGCGGGCGGGAAGGCGCCGGGGGCAGGGGAGAAGGCGGAGGGGCCGCGGCCGCTCCGGCCAGGGGCCGCTGCGCGGGGGCGAGGCAGGGTCGGCCGCGCGCAGCGACCCCTCCGGCCAATGCGCGGGGAAGGGGTCGAGGCGGAACACGGCCTCCTGCCCGAGCCGGTTGCGCAGCCGGTCGATCAGCCGCGCAAGCGCCTCGCGCCGGGCCGCTGCCTCGCCGCCTGGTCCTGGCAGGCTGCGCTGG
>CALBEG010000025.1 GCA_937927455.1 uncultured Elioraea sp.
GATCCGGCGCGATGAGCGGAATGATCGCGATCGAGAGCAGCACCCCGGCAAAAGGCAGCACCCACCACAGCGAGAGGGTGCGCGCGTCGATCGCGCTCTCCGCCGCTCGGGCCGGTGCAACAAGCCCGACGAGGATGAGGACGACGATCGCTGCGACGGAGGGCGCACAGAGACGACGGAACAGGTGCATGGTGACGGGCGGGACGTTTCGGTTGTGGCCTAGCACCCTGTCGCGCCGGTGATGGCCGACAAGGGCGGGTCTGCCTTGCCGGTCCTTTCCCCCGCCGCTATAGGGCTTTGATCCCACTCCCGCAGCGAGGTTAACCCATGGAAATGACGGGCGAGCGGCGCATCCCCGCGCCGCGGGACAAGGTTTGGCAAGCTTTGAACGATCCTGCCGTGCTGAAAGAGAGCTTGCCCGGCTGCGAATTCATCGAACCGGCCGGCGACAACCAGTTCAATGCCCGCCTCGCGCTGAAGGTCGGGCCGATGTACGCTCGCTTCTCCGGCACCGTCACCCTCTCCGACATCGACCCTCCCAACGGCTATACGCTCACTGGGGAAGGCCAGGGCGGGGTCGCGGGCTTCGCCAAGGGCTCAGCCAAGGTCCGCCTCGCCGATGACGGGCCGGACGCAACTCTGCTCACCTATGACGTCAACGCCCAGGTCGGCGGCAAGATCGCTCAGCTCGGCGCGCGGCTGATCGACAGCACGGCGAAGAACCTGAGCGATCAGTTCTTCACCCGCTTCGCAAACCGCGTGGCGCCGCCGCCCCCTGCTCCCGAGCCCCCTGCCCCGGCGGTGGCGGAAGCCCCGGCGGCGACCGCGGGGGTCGACTGGAAGGCGGAACTCGCCAGCCAGCCGCTGTGGGTGAAGGTCTCGATCGCGGTCTGGGTGCTCATCGTGCTGATGATGGTGCTGTGAGCGCGTGACTCAGCCGTGAGCGAGCCGGTGGACAGGTTGCCCCGGCCAACGCCACCGCGCGATGGGCGCTTGCCGCTCGCCCTCTGGGTCGCGCTCGTCATCGCCCTGACGGGGCTGTTCCTCGCCCTCGGCCGTGCGCTGGGGTAGAGAAGCCGCATGGACGGCTCGACACCTCTGCCCACCGGCGTCGACGAGACGATTGCGCTGCTCGGGCGCGGCGACTACGTCGCCGATCGCGCTCTCGGCACCGCCGTGCACCTCGCACTCGCCATGCGCCGCCCCCTGTTCCTGGAGGGCGAGGCGGGTGTCGGCAAGACCGAGATCGCCAAGGTGCTGGCGCGCACGCTGGGGCGAAGGCTCGTGCGCCTGCAATGCTACGACGGGCTCGATCTTGCCTCCGCCCTCTACGACTGGAACTACACCCGCCAACTCCTTGAAATCCGCCTCGCGGAAGCGGCCGGGGAACGCGACAAGGACCGCTTGGCGCGCGGTATCTTCGACCGCCGCTTCCTGATCGAACGCCCCCTCTTGCAGGCGATCAGCCCCGAGGGCGGCCCGGCGGTGCTGCTGATCGACGAGCTCGACCGGGCGGACGAGCCCTTCGAGGCTTTCCTGCTCGAACTGCTGGCGGACTGGCAGGTGACGATTCCGGAACTCGGCGCCATTCGCGCCGCCGAACCGCCGGTGGTGATCATCACCTCCAACCGCACGCGCGAGATCCACGATGCGCTGCGCCGCCGCTGCCTCTACCACTGGGTCGATTTCCCCGATGCCGCGCGCGAGCGCGCCATCCTTGCGCTGAAGGCGCCGCAGGCGGGCGAACGCCTGGCGCACCAGGTGGTGGCGTTTGTGCAACGGCTACGCCAGATGGACCTGTTCAAGATGCCCGGCGTGGCGGAAACGATCGATTGGTGTGCCGCACTCGCGCATCTCGACGCGACCGAGCTCGACCCCGCCCGCGTCGACGAGACCCTCGGCGTGCTGCTGAAGTACCAGGACGACATCGCCCGCATCCGCGGCGAGCAGGCGGCAGCGCTGGTGGCGGAAGCGCGCGCGCGATAGCGACGGCGGCGCAGGCGAGGATGGCGCAATGATCGCGGCCGGGGAACGATCCGGGCGCCTTCCGCTCAACGTGATGCACTTCGCGCGCCTGCTGCGCCGCGCGGGGCTCCCCGTGGGCCCCGGCCAGACCCTCGACGCCGCCGAGGCGCTCGGTCACATCGACCTCACGCGGCGGGCAGAGGTGCACGCTGCGTTGCGCGCGGTGATGGCGGTGCGCCGCGAGCAGTGGGAGGTGTTCGACGCTGCCTTCGCCCTGTTTTGGCGCAACCCTGACCGTGACATGGCGGAGGCGATGATGGCTGCGCTCGAGGGCCTGCGCCGGCCAGCCGAGCCCGCAAAGGCGAAACCGGGGTCGCGCCGTGCGGCAGAGGCCTTCGCCGAAACGACCAGGCGGCGGAACGACCCCGTACCGCGGCGCGAGGAGACACGGATCGATGCCTTCCTCGCCGTATCCGATCAGGAACGGCTGCGGCGGATGGACTTCGAGGCGATGGGCGAGGCCGAAATTCGTGCCGCGCGCGAGGCGATCCGCCGCCTTCGCCTGCCCCTCGATGCCATCCCTTCGCGGCGCTTCCGCCCCGACCCGCAAGGGCCGCGGGCGGATCTGCGCGCCACGCTGCGCAAATCGCTCCGCGAAGGGGGCGCGCTGGTCGAGATCGCGCGCCGGGCGCGGCGCACGCGCACGCCTCCCCTCGTCGCGCTCTGCGACATCTCCGGCAGCATGGGCCGGTATGCGCCGATGCTGCTCCACTTCCTGCACGCGGTGGCCTCGACGCGCACGCGCACCCATGTCTTCCTGTTTGGAACCAGGCTCACCAGCATCACGCGTGCTCTGCGCCACCGCGACCCGGAATCGGCGTTCGCCATGGTCGCCGCCCTGGTGCCCGACTGGTCGGGCGGAACGCGAATCGGCGAGGCGATCGCGCGCTTCAACCGCGACTGGGCGCGGCGCGTGCTCGGCCAGGGGGCGGTGGTGCTGCTGATCACGGACGGGCTCGACCGCGAGGGGGGCGCAGGTTTGGAGGAGGCGATGGACCGGCTGCACCGCTCCTGCCGGCGCCTCATCTGGCTCAATCCCCTGTTGCGCTACGAGGGGTTCGAGCCGCGCGCGGCAGGCATCCGCGCCATGCTGCCGCACGTGGACGACTTCCGGCCCGCGCACAATATCGAAAGCATCGAGGCGCTGGTGCGGATCCTCTCTGCACCCTCTTCTCGGCGGAGGAAGGCGGCATGACGGAGGAAGCGGAGGACGTTCTCGCCATCGCCGGGCGCTGGGTGGCGGAGGGCGAGACGGTGGCGCTTGCCACCGTGGTCGAGACCTGGGGCTCCTCGCCGCGCCCGCCGGGTTCGCGTCTTGCCATCACCGCCTCTGGCAGGCTGGCCGGCTCAGTCTCTGGCGGCTGCATCGAGGGCGCGGTGGCGGATGCTGCGCGCGAGGTGATGGCGACGGGTGCACCGAAGCTCCTCTCTTTCGGTGTGACCAACGAACGCGCGTGGGAGGTGGGGCTGGCTTGTGGCGGCACCGTCACCGTCTTCGTCGAGAAGCTCGCATGAGGCGCGCCCTGTTCGAGGCCCTGCAGGCGGTGCGCGCGGCGAAGCGGCCCGTGCTTCTCGCCACCCGTCTGGCCGATGGTGCGCAGGCGCTGATCGCGGACCCAGGCGTCGAGGGCGATGCCGTGCCTGAGGCGATCATCGCGGCGGCGCATCAGGCCTTGCGCGACGATGTCGCGCGCGTGGTCGAGCACGCGGGGGAGCGCTGGTTCCTCCATCCGCACAACCCGCCGCTTCGGCTCATCATCGTCGGCGCCGTGCACATCGCGCAGGGCCTCGCCGCAATGGCTCCGCAGCTCGGCTTCGCGGTGACGGTGATCGATCCCAGGCGCTTCTTCGCGACAGCGGAACGATTCCCTGGCGTCACGCTCGACGACCGCTGGCCGGACGAAGCGATGGCCGCCCTTGGCCCCGACCGGCGCAGTGCCGTCGTCACGCTCACCCATGACCCGAAGCTGGACGACCCGGCTCTGGATGCCGCCCTGCGCACAGAGGCGTTCTACATCGGCGCGCTCGGTTCCCGCCGCACGCATGCCGCGCGACTGGCGCGCCTCGCCGCGCTCGGGCATGCACCGGAGACGCTGGCGCGGATCCGCGGCCCGGTGGGGCTTGCCATCGAGGCGGTCACCGCTGCGGAGATCGCGCTCGCCATTCTGGCCGAGATCGTCGCAGTGCGTCGCGGCGCCGCCCTGGTCGCGCGCGCTCCCGCCGAGGCGGCGGCGTGATCTTCGGCGACATCCCGATTGACGAGGCCGAGGGCGCGATCCTCGCCCACGGCCTGCGCGCGGGCGGATGCATCCTGAAGAAGGGCCGCGTGCTCAGCGCCGAGGACGTCGCAGCCCTCCGTGCAGCCGGCATCGCGCGCGTGGTCTGTGTGCGGCTCGAGCCGGGGGATGTCGGCGAGGACGAGGCGGCGGAGCGTGTCGCCCTGGCCTGCTTCGGCCCGGGTCTTTCGCGCAGCCGGGCCGCCACCGGCCGCGTCAATCTGCATGCCACTGTACGCGGGCTGTTCCAGGTCGACCGCACCCGTGTCGATGCGCTGAACGCGATCGATGAGGCCGTCACCCTCGCCACGCTCGCCGACGATTCGGTGGTGGAGGCGGGCGAGATGGTGGCCACCGTGAAGATCATTCCGTTCTCGGTCGCCCCGAGCATGCTCGCGCAGGCCGAGGCGGCCGCGCGCGGTAACGGGCCCTTGCTCGCCGTGCACCCGTTCCGCCCCCGACCCGTCGGGCTGGTACTGACCAGCTTGCCGGGGCTGAAGGAGAGCGTGCTCGCGGGCACGGTGGCGGCGACACGAGCCCGCCTTGAGGCCCTCGGCGCGACCCTTCTCGAGCCGGAACAGTGCGACCACGAGGCGGTGGCGGTCGCCCACGCCCTTGAGCGGCTGCGCGAGCGCGGGGCGCAGCTCCTGCTCGTGGCCGGCGCCTCGGCGGTGGTTGATCGCCGCGACGTCTGCCCCGAGGGCATTGTGCGTGCCGGTGGGGAGATCCTTCACTTCGGCATGCCGGTCGATCCGGGCAACCTGCTGCTGTTCGGGCGGATCAGCGGCATCCCGACGATCGTGCTCCCCGGTTGCGCACGCAGCCCCAAGCGCAACGGCGTGGATTGGGTGCTCGAGCGGCTGATGGCCGACCTTCCCATCCGGGGCAGAGACATCATGGCACTCGGCGTCGGCGGGCTTCTCAAGGAAACCCCGCTCCGCCCCCTGCCGCGCGCCCGCGCGACTGCGCCCGAATCGCGCGCAGCTCCATCCATCGCTGCCATCGTGCTTGCCGCCGGCCGGTCCTCTCGCTTCGGCAGCACCAACAAGCTTCTGGTGCGCGGGCTGGACGGGCGGGCGATGATCGCGCGCACAGTCGACAATGTGCTCGCCTCGCGCGCCCGCCCCGTCATCGTGGTCACTGGGAATGCGGCGGCGGAGGTCGCCCAAGCCCTCGCGGGGCGCGACGTCGTCCTGGCGCACAACCCGGATTACGCCACGGGCCTCGCGAGTTCGATCCGGACAGGGATCGATGCGCTGAGCGAAGGAACCGACGCAGCGTTGATCGTGCTCGGCGACATGCCGCTCGTCCGCCCCGAGGTGCTCGATCGGCTGATCGAGGCCTTCGATGGCGAAGCGGGGCGGGAGATCGTCGTGCCTGCGCATCGGGGCGCGCGCGGCAACCCGGTGCTGTTCGGCGCGCGCTTTTTCCCCGCGCTCTCCGCTCGTTTGGGCGATGTCGGCGGGCGAGACCTCCTCACCGAACACGCCGCCGCCGTGCACGAGGTCGCCGTCGAGGACGACGGCATCCTTCGCGACTTCGACACCCCCGAGGCGCTCGCCGCCGCACCCGACCTCGCCAGCGCTTGAACCGGCACTCGCCGTTCCGCCGCCTTCAGCCCGTGCGGCCGCGGAAGCCCTGCGCCACCAGATAGGTCTCGGCACTCTCCTTGCGCGAAGCGGCTGGCTTGGCATGCCGCACAGAGGCGAAAGCCCGCTTCAGGGGTGCGAGCACCTCGCGCTCGGCTCCGCCCTGGAACACCTTGCAGACGAAGGCGCCACCGGGCGCGAGATGGGCGAGGGCGGCTTCGGCCGCGGCTTCGGCCAGAGCCACGATGCGCAGATGGTCGGTCGCGGCGTGCCCCGTCGTGTTCGGCGCCATGTCGGACAGCACGAGGTCGGGCGGCCCGCCGAGTTCGGCAATCGCGCGGGACAGAACCTCCGATTCAGTCAGATCGCCCAGGATCAGCACCGCGCCGGGGAGGGGATTGATCGGCAGCAGATCGACCCCGACCACGCGGCCCGAGGGCCCGACCCTCGCCAGCGCGACCTGGGTCCAGCCGCCCGGCGCGGCGCCCAGATCGAGCACCCTCAAACCGGGGCGCAGCAGCTGGAAGCGCGCGTCGAGCTCGAGGAGCTTGAAGGCGGCACGCGAGCGATAGCCGTGCGCCTTGGCCGCGCGCACGTAGGGGTCGTTGAGCTGGCGAGTGAGCCAGCGCGTCGAGGAGGGATCACGGCGTCGGCGTTTGCGTAGGCCGACATGGAGCCCCCGACCACCGGGCGGAGGGCTGCTCATGCCGGGCGAGGTCGGGCGAAGGGGCGGCTACTGGAGCGGGCGAACGCGCGGCGGTCGCGGTCAGCCCGCATCAGGCGGATCAGCACGCCCTCCCGCAGGCCGCGATCGGCGACCGTGACGCGCGGAGCAGGCCAAAGCCGGCGAATGGCGGAGAACACCGCGCAGCCAGGCAGAACGAACTCGATCCGCCCGGGGCCGACGCAAGGGTGGGCGAGCAGCCCGGGCCTGCCCAGATCGAGCAGCGCCTCGCACGCCTCGTCCGCTTCCCGCCCGGTCAGTGTGCGGCCGTCAATCAACGACCGGGCGTAGCGCTCGAGCCCGAGGGCGACGCCGGCCACGGTGGTCACGGTGCCAGAGGTGCCAATCAGCCGCACCCCGCCATGCGCGATCTCATCCGCGATGCGGTGGATGTCATCGAAGGAACTGAGGGCATCGACCGCCTCCTCTACCATCGCCTCGAACCCGTCCGGATCGAAGGCGCGCTCTCCCCAACGCTCGGCGAGGGTGACGACGCCGAGCGGAATCGAGGCATAGCCGATCACCTCCGAGGGCGGCTCACCGGGTCGGCGGGCGCGGATCCAAGCGAGTTCGGTGGAGCCACCGCCGATGTCGAACAGGAGCGCGCGCGGTTCGGGCCCCGCGAGCAGCGAGGTGCAGGACTCCACCGCAAGCTCCGCCTCCTCGCGCGGCCCAATGACCTCAAAGCCGATGCCGGTCTCGGCCCGCACCCGCTCGAGGAAACGAGCGCCGTTCTCGGCCTTGCGGCAGGCCTCGGTGGCGATCGCGCGCAGACGCCGCACGCGGTGGCGGCTCAGCTTCTCCGCGCAGACGGAGAGCGCCTCGAGAGTGCGTTGCATCGCCGCCTCGCAGAGTCTGCCCGAGGAGGCCAAGCCTTCGCCGAGGCGGACCATGCGGGAGAAACTGTCCACCACCCGAAAGCCACGACCTGCCGGAGCGGCAACCATCAGCCGGCAGTTGTTGGTGCCGAGGTCGAGCGCGGCGTAGAGCGGCGGGCCAGAGCCGGGCCGCACCGACGGACGGGCCGACATGGCAAGCGGCGTCTGCACAGTCCGCGTAGCATGACGCGTCCGCCAGTGAGGCAGCAAGGACTTTGCGCTGCAGCCTGGCCAATGGGCTTCAACCCGACGTCTCGGCCAGCGCCCGGCGCACGCGGTGCAGCAGTTGGGCGCGGGCCCGATCGTCCCCAGCCTCCTCTAGCCGGCGACGGAGCTCCATCAGCAGCCGAGCGCGCTCGTTGTGCCAATCGAAAGGAGCGTGCGCGGTCTCCGGCGCGAGCCGCGGCGCGGCACGGCGCGGCTCAGGCGCGCGGTCCAGCGGCAGGGCGTAGACGGCATCGAGCTCCGGCAGAAACAGCGGAGCATCGGTCCGTTCCCGCACCAGGGCGGCGAAAGCATCGCGCGCTTGCGGCTCGCCATGCACGAGGAACAGCCCCTTGCCCACCCGCCCGCGCACCGCGAGCCACGCAGCCAGGCCACGCCGGTCGGCATGGCCCGAGTAGAGGTCGAGCGAGCGAATGCGCGCGCGCACCGCGACCTCGGTGCCCATGATGGAAACGCGCTCAGCCCCGTCGAGCAGAAGCCGCCCGAGAGTGCCCGGCGCCTGGTAGCCGACGAACAGCACCGTCGCCTCAGCGCGCCAGAGATTGTTCAGGAGGTGGTGGCGGATCCGCCCGGCCTCGGCCATGCCGGAGGCGGAGAGAATGATCATGCCCCCCGCCACACGATTCAGCGCCTTGCTCTCCTCGATCGAGCGAGTGATGCGAATGTTGGGGCCTGAGAGGAAGGTCTCGGCCGGTTCCGTGTCCTCGTGCAGCTCCTTCAAGTGACGCCGGAAGCAGGCGGTGGCCTCGGCGGCAAGAGGGCTGTCGATGACGATCGGCACGGGAGGAAGACGCGCGCGCTCGATCAGGAGGTCGAGGTCGTGCAGCAGCTCCTGGGTGCGTTCGACCGCAAAGGCTGGGATCAGCAGATTGCCGCCCGCCTCGAGGGCCGCGAGCACCTCGGCGCGAAGCCGCTCCCGCCGCTCCTCAGGAGCAAGATCTTCGCGATCGCGATCTCCGTAGGTCGTCTCTAGCACCAGCCAGTCCGGATCGTGCGGGGCTTGGGCGTCCGCGACGAAGGACTTCGCCCCTGGCCCGATGTCGCCGGAGACGAGGAGATGGCCGCCGCCAGGAAGGACGAGTTCGATCGAGGCCGATCCGAGCATGTGGCCCGCGTTCCAGAACCGGGCGCGCACGCCCCCGGGCAGGTCGATCCACGAGCCGTAGGCGACGGGGCGGAACAGGCGAAGGCAGGCCTCGGCGTCGCGTGCGGTGTAGATTGGGCGCACCGCCGGCCGTCCCCGCTCCGCGTTGCGCCGGTTGAGCCGCTCCACCTCCGCCTCCTGGATCGACCCCGAGTCAGGCAACATGAAGCGGCAGAGATCCGCCGTGGCCTCGGTCGCGAAGACCGGGGTCCGGAAGCCCTCGGCATAGAGGCGTGGGATGAGCCCCGCATGGTCGATGTGGGCGTGGGTGAGCAGGACGGCAGCGAGGCGAGAGGGGTCGAAGGGGAAGGGTCGCCAGTTCAGCTCTTTCAGCGTCTTCGGCCCCTGGAACAGGCCACAGTCAATGACCTGTTCGCCTAGGTTTTGTCGCCTCGTGCGAGCGGTGGGATGCGCTAACAGGCTGGAAAACAATGACCTTAGGTAGCGCGAATACCCCCTTTGTGACTCTGCATGACATGCTAATCTGGCCCCCGGCTGCCCCCCAAAATTGGGGCATGGAGAGAAAGATGCGAGCGAAGCTGACGGACGTCTATGTACGCGCGCTAAAACCGCCAGCGGTGGGGCGATTGGAGGTCGCCGACACCCAGGTTAGCGGCCTGCTGTTGCGGGTAACGCCAAACGGCGTTTTCTCGTGGAGCGTTAGGGCGAGTTACAAGGGTCGGCGGCAGCGGGTGCTGTTGGGACACTATCCGGCCATGTCGCTCGCTGAGGCGCGGCAGACCGCGCGCCAAACGCTGGCAGCCCTCGCGCGCGGCGAATCACCGCCAACGACTGCCAACCGCCCCGCCACTGAGCCTCCGCCCGCGGAAGCGACGGTCGCTGAGCGCTGGCGGGAGTGGCTGTCTCTGCGGGGGGGCAGCTGGTCGCGCCACTACCGACGCGGGGTCGAGCGGCTCCTTGAGCGCGAGATCGAGCCGCGCTTTGGGGCGCGCCCGCTGACCGTTGTGCCGCGCGAGGCGTGGCTATCGTTTGCGCAAGCGCCGCTCGCCAAAAACAAGGTCGCGACGGCGCATCGCCACGCGGCGATGGCGCATGCTTTCCTTGAATACGCTGTTGCGAGCGGCTGGCTTGGGGCCAATCCGCTGGACCGCCGCGCGTTGAAGAAACTACTGCCTCCACTGCGAACCCGCGACCGGGTGTTGCGCGATGCGGAAATACGCCGACTGTGGTGGGCCGCCGAGTCGGCGACGTGCGAAACAAGCGGCATCGTCCGCCTGTTGCTTGCGACGGGTGCGCGTTGGGGCGAGGTCTGCGGACTACGCGCTAGTGAAATCGACTGGCACTCGGGGATTTGGGAGCTGCCAGCTGCGCGGACGAAAACACGCGCTGCGCGCCTGCTGCCGATTCCGGCCAACTTGCTGGCTGAGCTCGCCAGCCTCCGCGATGCCGCCAAGCAGCCGGATCCCTGCCTGTTTGGCCGCTGGCGGGACGCACCAGCCGGTGGCGCGACGCGCCGCAAACGGGGGCTCGACCGCGCGATGCAGGAGCTCGCGCAGGCCGAAGGCGAGGTGCAGCAGCCGTGGCGGTTCCACGACATCCGGCGCACGGTGCGCACCAAGATGGCGGAGCTTGGGGTTGACTGGGTAGCGGCCGAAGCGGCCATTGGCCATGCCGTCCAGACGGGGGTCTGGGGCGTCTATGATCGCAGCGACCCTCGTGCGGCGGCGGTGAACGCGCTTCGGAGGTGGCAAGACCATCTGCTGAAATTGGTCGGATCTTCGCCTGTCCAGGTGCGGCGGCGGCCGGTGAGCGGGCGGCCGTTGAACCCAGTATTGCTGAAGGTTGACATAGGGGACCTCCGCAAAGTCGTTACTGGCTCGCGCGTGGAACGCGCGCGCACCCGCAACGGCTTGGCGGACGCGTCGGGGCTAGCGCCGCGTTCGGTGAACAGACTGGCGCGGCGAACTGAGCAGGTGGCAGCCGGCCTAGTCGCCTTCACGCAATCCATGAGGAAGATGATTGAAGATATGAGGCTCTTGGAACCGGTTTGCGAGGTGATCATGCGCGAACGCCCGGACCTAAGGACCGCCGGCGAGCTTATGGACGAGATTGAGCGGCGTGGCGGCATCGACGCTGTGCTGCGCGGTGCCTCGCTGCCCCCTATGTGAGCTGCTCATTTTTGTGACCACATACTTGTTGCCTGCTTTGCTCGTCCACGTCTTTATTCTTGGCATCCAAGACAGTTGGAGTAAAACAGGATGCCTTCATCTGAACAAAGCACCACGCGGCAGGACGAAGCCTTGTTCGCGTTCTCGATCGCTGAGGTCGCCAAGCGTCTCGGCGTGCATCAGCGGACGGTCTGGCGGTACGCGCGCTACGGGCTCATTCGCTCGGTTCGGTTCGGACGGCGGCGACTAATCCCGGCGCGCGAGCTCGCCGCGCTGCTTGAGCGTCGTGGGTGAAAACGACCGGCTGCCGGGGAGGCAGCCCCGGCAGCCGGCCTGGGAAGGTCGAACAAATGAAAGCAAATGCAGTCGACGGCTGGGAAACCGTCGAACGCTCTGAATCTTACCACGCTTCGGCTGTCAAGCCGCCCAGTCCGGACGAGTGGCTCGCTCGGGCGGCTCCATCGGAGACACGGGCATCCGCTCTTTCGGCCGATGCCCAGCCCATTTTGAGAATCCCTGTCGAACGCTCCCTGCGGCGTGTCGGCGTGCGCCTCGAAACGCCAGCCTGGTCGGAATGGCGGGGTTTGCGCTTTCATCCTTGGTGCCCGAAGGCGAGCGAGCATCGCCCCACGCTCCTTGCGATGGTGCTCGACCCGGTGACGGGCGCGCGATACGGGATCGAGCGGGGCTTTCTGCTCCCGGACGGAAACGACTGCCTCGGCGACAACACGGAAAAAATGTTGCTCGGCCGCAGGGGCTGTGGGCCCGGGCGGGGCAACCCATATGCGGACGCGCTGTGGCGCGCGGCATCAGTCGATGCGGCACTTTGGGTCACAACACCGAGCCGCGCGGGACCGCCGCACCGCATCGTGGCGCAGGGGGCCTCTAGGCTGATCCGGCTCTTCGAGATCAGCGCAAAGCAACGCGTCATCGCCGTCGACTTCAATGGCTCTACCGCATGGGCGGAGACGATTCGCTGGATGGCGCAGGGGGTGGGCGTCGAGAGGGCGACCTGCCCCGAACCGGCTGTGCGCTGAGGGAGGGATGGCGAGCTATGAACGTGATCCCTCAACCTACCCCTGGCCCCCGGCAGGCCGGCGGGGGGAGCGCGATCGGTGCCCTCAACCCGCCGAACGCCGAGACGATTCTGGCGGTTGAAGTAGACGCGACAAATGTCCCGGACCAGGCGAACAGGGAGGCTACGCCGTCGGCAGGGAAAACAACGCTTGATTGGGCAAACTACTATCACAACTTGGGTTTACCAGTGTTTCCGCTCGAATCCGGCGGGAAACGACCAGCTTTCGTCGTGATCGGAGGGCGGTCCCAGCGCGTGCGCTGGAAAGTGTTCCAAAATCGCCTCGCGATGGACGAAGAACGGCGAGAGTGGTTCAGCGTGGGCAAAAACAACCTTGCGATCGTTTCGTGTCCGCTATCGAAATTGGTCGTCCTTGACTTTGATGCCGAGACCGGGGAGATGTTGCTGGGCCTGTTGCAGCAGCTGGGCTTGCCGCGCGCTCCGACCGTGCATTCGCCTGGAGGGGGGCGGCACCTTTATTTCCGCACACCTGAAAACGATGTTCTGATCTACCCGCGCGAACACTGGCTTCCAGGCCTCGATCCGCGCGGGTACGGCAGCTATGTGGCCGCACCGCCAAGCATCGGGGCGAATGGGCGGCCATACGCATGGGACGTCGATGACCACATCGAACAGCTCCCTCCGCCGCAGCTGCCGGATTGGCTCATCGATATTTTGATAGCTCCCACCACAACCATCGCGCGGGAGCTGTTTAAGCAGCGATTGATTAAGCATTTTGGCGAGCAGCATGGCGCCGACACGTTTCTAGATCTGCTGGCGCTCGAAACTTTCGAGGCAACTGGGAAAACAGCGCTTCGCACCCACGCCACCCCACAGATGGCGCGGAATGAAAATCAACTGAGCCTGAGTGGGCAGATTTTGGACGAACAGGGGCTGATCGTTGACGGAAGGAAGCGCTACGCTGCTAAAGTCGTGTGGGGGCGGTTGGCCAGGTATATCAGGGAGGAGGGGAAATATCCATCCGTCGAAGAACTGACGGAGCTCGCATGGGATATTTACTTTCAAAAAGTCGATCACACGCGAAAGCCTTCACTGACACGTGAAGGGGTCCAGTCGCTGGCCAAATACGCGCTCAAGCGCGCGCAGGCTGGGATGCTGCCGCCGCCAGAGGAGGCGAAAGAGGAGGAAACGCCCGCCAAAGCGACCGTTTCACTCAAGGAGCTGTCTGAGGAAAGTGTCGCGCGTGTCTTCGAGTCGCGGTACCGCGACGAGCTCCGCTACGTGGAAGACTCCGGTCGGTGGATTCGCTGGAATGGCAATTTCTGGAAGCCAGCGGCGCAAGGGTCTCGCATTTTTGTACGCCCGAGACCTCGTAAGAAGCATGAACCGCAACGAAAGTGACAAAGTGAAGTTTGCAACCGGTAAAGCGTCCTTCATTACCGGTGTCGAAACGTGCGCCAAGCGAGGGGATTTGGCAATAGAGATGAAAGATCTGGACCAAGACCCGTGGATACTGGCGACCCCGGGAGGCACTGTTGACCTGCGGACCGGAGAAATACGCGCCGCCAAAAGAGAGAACTACTGCACACGCTGCACGGCGATCGGTCCAGCCCCAAGCGGAACACTAGCACCCACCTGGCAAAAATTCCTTTTAGACACAACAGGTGGCGATACTGACCTGATCGGGTTCCTGCAACGCTGGGCAGGCTACTGCCTGACGGGCATCACGCGCGAGCATACGCTGCTCTTTGTCTACGGTCCCGGCGGAAACGGCAAAAGTGTATTCGTCAACACGCTCGCCGGCATTATGGGCGACGATAGCACCGTTGCCGCAATGGAAACTTTCACAGCGCAGCATGGGGATCGGCATCCGACCGATCTGGCCATGCTGAGCGGCGCGCGCTTGGTGACGGCCTCAGAGACCGAAGAAGGACGCGCCTAGGCTGAATCGCGCATCAAGCAAATGACGAGCGAAGACCCCATCACAGCGCGGTTCATGAGGCAGGATTTCTTCACCTACATCCCGCAGTTCAAACTGACAATTGTCGGCAACCACAAGCCAGCGCTGAAGAACGTTGACGAAGCGGCCAGACGGCGCGTTCGCATCGTGCCGTTCGTCCGAAAGCCTGCCGTTCCGGATCGGCTCCTGCCCGACAAGTTACGCGCGGAATGGCCCGCGATCCTCCGATGGATGATCGACGGCTGCTTGGCGTGGCAGCACGGCGGCTTGGGGCAGGCGGCAGCGGTCGAAGCCGCCACGGAAGATTATTTCGAGGCACAGGATGCCTTCGGCGCTTGGATAGCTGAACGATGCATTTTTGATTGCAGCCTGACCACAGTTCCGTCGAAGCTGCTGGCCGATTTCAACACCTGGGCAGAAGCAAACGGAGAACGTCCGACCAACCGAAACCGATTGCGCGGATGGTTGGAGAAGCAACCGAACCTGCGATACAAGACCGTTCGCGGCGTTCGGCTGGTAGAGGGGATTGGGCTCAAACCGCCGGAAAACGTCAGCCATTGGGTCAGCTGACTGAGTGAAAAGCAGGGGGGAAGAGGCAGGCGGCGCAGACGCCGCCTGTTTGCTTTCGGGGTGGAGGGTGGAGACAGGGTGCGTACGCACCCGATTAATCACCCTATATGCCGGCTCAAGGGCCTGATATTTCCTCTCGTTAGAGAGAGAATGAATAGAGATTTCATAATCCTGTATAAAGGGCCATTAACCCAATGCGTACGCACCCCGTCGTCACCCTCGCCACCCTGAAGCGATAGGGGCCAAGTGAGCCCCGACGACGACGCCGGTGCTGGTCGGACCCAGCAGCGCGCCGTGCTGGCTACCGTCATGCCGCGCCAAATGCGTGACGATGAAACGGCGGATGAAGCCGTGGGCGCGATCGATGCCGAGATGGTTCTTGCAGCCGAACTTCGGCCCCGTGATCTCGGCCTCGGCCTGATGTTGGACGCCGCCTTCGGCCGGCCCGGTCCTGCGGCTGCGCTTGATGGTCCAGCGGCCATCGCAGTCGATCTGCCGTGCCCGCTCCTTCGACCAGCCCTTGGGCATGCCGCCCTCAGGCAGCGTGGCCGTTTTCCTCCTCTGTCGGCCGAGGCCGCCGGGCCTCGACCACGGGGGCGTCCCCGATCCGGCCGCCCATCGCTAGGAAGCCAGTGACGCGCAGCGTGGCATCGAACCGCGCGCCCAGCTTGGCCAGCATGTAGCGCGACAGTCTGGGTGCGAGCGGCGCGACAATCAGGATGCGAGGCTTGAGGCAACGCCCGCAGGGCGGTGGCCATCAGCCCTCATCCCAGGGCGGCCG
>CALBEG010000026.1 GCA_937927455.1 uncultured Elioraea sp.
CCTGTCCGGCCAGGCCTGGGAGCAGATCGCGCTGCCGCGCGCCGCACGCGGGGCGTGGCTGCTCAACCTCGGCAACACCGCCCCCCTCGCCGCCCGTGCCCGCCAGACAGTGCTCATCCACGACGCCGGGGCCTTCGACACCCCCGCCTCCTACAGCTTCGCGTTCCGCACCTGGTACCGGCTGCTCCAGCGGGCGGTCGCACGATCGGGCGCGCGCATCGTCACGGTCTCGCAGTTTTCGCGCGGACGGATCGCCGCCGCCCTGGGGCTCGACCCGGCGGTCATCGCCGTGATTGCGGAGGGTGCAGAGCACATCCTGCGCGAGGCGGCGGATCCGACAGTGCTGCCGCGCAACGGTCTGGTGCCGCGCCGCTATGTTCTCGCCGTCGGCACCGGGGCGGCGCACAAGAACCTCTCCCTTCTCGCCGCCGCACGCGGCTTCCTCGCCGACCGAGGCCTTGCCCTCGCCATAGCCGGACGGACGGACCCGGCAGTGTTCCGACCTGCAGGCGCCCTCGAAGGCGCGATTTCGGTCGGGCGCGTGAGCGATGGCGAACTGCGCGCTCTCTACGAGAACGCCACCGCCCTGCTGTTCCCATCCCGCTACGAAGGATTCGGCCTGCCGCCGTTGGAGGCCATGGCCTGCGGCTGCCCGGTGATTGCGGGAGAAGCGGGCGCCGTGCCGGAGGTGGTCGGCGAGGATGCGCTGCTGTTTCCGCCTGAGGATGCGCGTGCACCGATCGCCGCCCTCGATCGCCTCCTCGGCGATGCTGACCTCGCCAATCGCTTGCGCGAAGGTGGACGGCGGCGTGCGGCGCGCTTCACCTGGCGGGCCGCGGCGGAGGCCTTGCGCGACACCCTGCCGGAGACGAAGCGGTGAAGGTCGCCATCGTGCATGAATGGCTCGACACGTACGCAGGGTCCGAACGGGTGCTCGAGCAGATGCTGGCGGTGTTTCCCGAGGCGGATCTCTATGCGCTCTGCGACTTCCTGGCCGAAGCGGAGCGCGCCTTCCTCGGCGGCCGCACACCGCGCACCACCTTCATCCAGCGCCTGCCCTTCGCGCGGCGGCGCTTTCGCACCTATCTCGGCCTGATGCCGCTTGCG
Organism: uncultured Elioraea sp.; assembly: GCA_937927455.1. GTDB lineage: Bacteria > Pseudomonadota > Alphaproteobacteria > Acetobacterales > Acetobacteraceae > Elioraea. The sequence continues at coordinate 1,108 of CALBEG010000026.1, forward strand.
ATCGAAAGCCTCGACCTTGCGGGTTACGATCTCGTCCTCTCCTCCTCGCATGCGGTCGCCAAGGGGGCAATCACCGGCCCCGGTACCGTGCACATCGCCTATGTGCACTCTCCGATGCGCTATGCGTGGGACCTCCAGGCGCAATATCTGCGCGAGGCCGGCCTGGAGCGGGGGATCAAGGGCGCCTATGTGCGCTGGCTGCTGCACCGGCTGAGGCTGTGGGACCAGGCGAGTTCCGCCCGGCCCGACGCGATCCTCGCCAACTCGAGCTATGTTGCGGAACGGATCCGCAAGGCCTGGCGACGCGAGGCCGACGTGCTGCACCCGCCGGTCGACACGGAGGCGTTCTCGGTCGGAACCGAGCCACGCACGCACTTCCTCGTCGCGTCCCGCCTCGCGCCCTACAAGCGGGTCGATCTCGTCGCAGCCGCCTTCCGGCGCATGCCTGATCGTCGCCTTGTCGTGGTCGGTGACGGGCCGCAGAAAGCCCAGGTGCGGGCGGCTGCGGCAGGTGCTCCGAACATCGAAGTTCGCGGCCATGTGCCACGCGCCGAACTTGTTCGCTTGATGCAGTCTGCGCGCGCCTTCGTCTTCGCCGCCGAGGAGGATTTCGGCATCGCGCTTGTCGAGGCGCAGGCCTGCGGCACGCCGCTGATCGCCTTCGGCCGCGGGGGCGCACGCGACATCGTGCGAACGCCCGACATGGGCGGGCCACCCACGGGCCTCCTGTTCGCAGAACAATCGGTGGAGGCGATCGTCGCCGCGGTCGAGCGGTTCGAGCGCGAAGCTTCTCTGTTCATCCCCGACACGTGCCGAGCCAATGCGACGCGTTTCTCCATCGCGCGCTTCCGCCAGGGCCTGCGCGACGCCATCGCACGCCACATGCCACATGGGTGAGCCGCGCTTCTCCCTGATCGTCGCCACCCTCGGCCGCGATGTCGAACTCGGCCACCTGCTCGACAGTGTGGTCGTGCCAGGGCGCGAGGATGTCGAGGTGATCGTGGTCGACCAGAACCCGGACAACCGTCTCGTGCCGCTCCTCGCGTCGTACCGCGACCGGCTTCGGCTCCTGCACCTCCGCACGCCGCGCCCGCACGCGAACGCGGCGCGCAACCTGGGCCTGAAGCATGCGCGCGGCGACCTCGTTGCCTTCCCCGACGACGACTGCCTCCTTCCCCCGGGCGTGCTCGATCGTGTCGATCGCACCTTCCGCGACGACCCGACCCTCGCCGTGCTGACCGGCCCCGCAGTGTCTCCCTCCGGCGTCTTGGGTTCCGGCCGCTGGCGCCGCGAAGGGGGCGCGATCGATCTGCGCACCGTCTGGACCAGCGTGATCGAGTTCAACCTCTGGGTCAGGCGCGATGTCGCCCAGGCCCTGGGTGGTTTCGACCAGTGCCTCGGCCCTGGAACGCGCTTCGGGTCTGCGGAGGGCAACGACCTCGTCGCGCGCGCGATCCGCGCCGGACATCGCGCCGTCTATGACCCAGGGCTGCACGTGATCCATCCTGACAAGCGGCGGACCGAGATCGCCGCTGCCCGCGCCCGCGTCTACGGTGCGGGGCTCGGCTTCGTGTTGCGACGCCACGCGCCGTTCTCGTCGACCCTGACGTTTCTCGTCCGCCCCTTAGGCGGCCTCCTGAGGGCCTTGCTTCGGCGCGAGACGCGCGAAGCCCGCTACTTCGCGGCAACGTTGCGGGGGCGCATCGAGGGCCTGCTCGCGTCGCGGGAGGGGCGTTGACCATGCGGCTCGCCGTCGGCATCGCCACCCGCGGCAGGGCCGCCATCCTCGCCGAGACGATCGCCGAACTCGCGTCCCAGACGCGAGCGGCGGATGAGCTCCTCATCTCCCATGTCGGGCCGGAGGACGTGGGCGATCTGCCGCACCATCGCCCCGACATCCGCTTCCTCTGCACCACCCCCGGCCTGCCGCGCCAGCGCAACGCAATCCTTGAAGCGACGGAGGCCGACATCCTCCTCTTCCTCGACGACGACTTCTTCCCCGCTCCCCCCTATCTCGCCGTGCTCGAGCGGGTTTTCGCAGCGCATCCCCACTGCGTCGTCGCCACCGGCACCGTGATCGCGGACGGAGCGAAGGGTCCGGGCATCGCGCCCGCCGAAGCACGTGCCCTGCTCGCCGCCGACCGTCCGCCGCATGACCCTCTCGCCGTCGCGCCGCACTTCAACGGCTATGGCTGCAACATGGCGGTGCGGATGGACGTGGTGCGACGAACGGGCATCAGGGTCGATGAGCGTCTTCCTCTCTACGCCTGGTACGAGGACATCGACTTTACGCGCGCCCTCGGCCGCCACGGCGCCATCCTCCGCCTCGCGGGGGCGCGTGGGGTGCATCTCGGCGTGAAGCAGGCACGCACAGCTGGGCTCAGGCTCGGCTACAGCCAGGTGATCAACCCGATCTATCTCGCGCGCAAGGGCACCTTTCCCTGGAGCCACGCCATTCCCTCGGCTGCGCGCCACCTCGCCATCAACGCGGCGCGCTCGCTCTTTCCCGAACCGCATGTCGACCGCTTCGGTCGCCTGAAAGGCAATCTTCGCGGCTTGCTGGATCTCGCGCGAGGGCGAGTGGAGCCGGAACGCGCTCTCGCGCTGTGAGCATCAGGGGGATGGGAACAGGGCGTCGCTGCGGCCGAGCACACGGTACGCGACGAGGCCGACCCACTCCCGGATCCCCGCTTCAAGGAGCTGCAGCCGTTGCGGGAACGGATCGTCGTAGAGCGCGGCGAAGCTCCGCCCCGTGCGATAGTTCACCGGCCAGGCGAGAATCTCCCAGCCGGCCTGGCGGAAGGCTCCCATGGCGCGCGGCATGTGGCTCGCCGAGGTGATGAGCAGCCACGTCTCGCCAGGCTTCGGCTGGACGAGGCGATGGGTGAGGAGAGCATTCTCCCAGGTGTTACGCGATTCGTTCTCGAACACGAACCGCTCCTCTGGCACGCCCATGGCGGTGAACAGCATCCGCGCCACATCGGCCTCGCTCAGCGCTCCGTGCACGAGCGAGCCCTGCCCGCCGGTGAAGACGAGCTGGGCTTCGGGGTGACGTCGCGCCAGCACGACCAGCTCCGTCATCCGCTCCGCCGCTCCGTTGAGGGCCGGGATGCCGCGCGCCTCTGTCAGGTTCTGCTCCACCGCTCCGCCCAGCACGATCACGCCATCGACCCGGGCGGGTGCGAGAGCGGGCCGAGGGAAACGCTCCTCCAACGGCATCACCACCAGAGGAGGGAGAGGCGTGGCGAGCACCACGAGGTAGATGCCGAGGCCCGCCGCGATCGGCCAACGCCCCCAGCGCAGCCCGCGCCAGATCGCGATGAGACCGACCAGCGCGATCAACAGCGCGAAGGTGCCAGGGCGGAAAGTGAACCAAACTGTTTTCGAAATGACGTGCAGGAGGGTGTCCATCGCCCGGTCCTAGCCGTCAGACCTGCGCAGCCGCCAGATCTCCACCGGTCCGCGTTCCTCCGCCACCGCCGCGGCGCGCTCGTAGGCCTCGGCCAAGGCGGACTCGATCGCCGCCAGAGCCTCCGCGCGGATGACGTGGGTCCAGCCGCGGTCGATCACAATCGCAGCGGGGCGAGAGGCGAGGATACGTGCAATCTCCTCATCCGGGTCGACTGGCAACACCTCAGCGTAATGGCCAGTGAGCTGAGCAGGAAAGACGAAGCGGCTTGCCGGCTCCATGCCGGCGAGAAAGATCACCGCAACGTGGTAATTAGCGAGAAAAACCGGCGCCCTCGGCGGCAGTTCGGCCGCCAGCACCCGCGCCACCTCGCGCGGCGGATCGGGGCGCCAGAGGCCTGCGCCAGAGCGGAGCCGATACAGGGCCTCGTCCCGCAGCGCGTAGCCCGCGACGATGCCCATGAACAGCCCGACGGCGACCGCCGGCGCGGGCGTGCGCAAGCCGAGCGCAAGCCGCACCGCACCAATCCCGCCGAGCAGCGACAGCGGCGGCAGCGCGATCAGGAAATAGTGCAGGAAGTACATGCCGGGCGCGGCGATCGCGACCGACGCCACGGCAAGCCACGCCCAGCCGAAGAGCAGCACAGTGCGATCCGCTCGACGCGGCGGGATGGTAGCCATCCCTGCAAGCCCGAGCGCGGGAAGCAAGGTGACAACCGGCGTGGTGATCGCCCAGAACCGCACATCGGCGGGGATCGCATCGCCCTGATACCGCAATGGAGCGAGCACGAGCGCATCCCACAGCACGTCCGCCGCCCCCAGGGCAGCGTAGACGATGAACAGTGCCGCGGTCGGAAGCGCGCAGGCACCGGCGTACAGGAGCGCGCGGCCGACCAGACCCGTCGTCGACAGGGTGCGCGCCAGAAGTGCGGGCAGAACAGCGACCGCGAAGGCAAAACAGCCCTCGAAAACGACGACCTGCTTGATCAACAGCGCGAAGCCGATGAGCAGGCCCATGGCGGCGAGCGAAGCGAACCCGATCGCCCTCTCTCGCGCCTCGCCTGCGGCACGCACGGCAACGAGGAGGGCTGCTGTCACGAAAGGCGAGAACAGGATCTCGGTGTTGGTCGCAAGCCCGCTCAGCAGCGAAGACTGCGCCGCGCAAAGGAACCCAGCGGCGAGACCGGCTGCCCGTCCCGCCCCGAGCGAGCGCGCAATGGCGACGAGCAGGCTTGCTGTCGCAGCGACCGCAACCACGCCGAGGATGCGGACAGCGACCAGGCGTTCGCCCAAGATAGCGAAGGCGAGCACGAACAGCGCGGGCGCGCCGGGCGGGTGCATGTCCCACACGGCAAGGAACGGCCAACCGCCTTCGCGCCAGGCCCGCGCCTGCAGGAGATAGAGGCCTTCGTCGGTGTCGATGACGGCCGGCAAGAAGGCGAAGGCGCGCGCCACGCTAGCGACCACCAGCATCAGCGCCGGCACCACGCCGGGCAAGTCGAGAAGCTGCCTCATCGCGGCGCGAACCATCCGGGGGCCAGCACGTCGATGTCGTCGAAACGGCCGAGAAGATCGCGTGCAGGGTCGTGCCCGGCGCGGGCCAGCGCCACGGTCTCGGCATCGCGCAGCACGTACAGGGTTGCTTCCTCGAAGCGGCCGGCGGCAAGGCGTTCGGCCATCTCGACGCGAAGTCGCGCGACCACCCGGCCGTCAACGCGGGAGAGATAGGCCGCGTCCGTCGGCAGCCCGTGCGTGACGGCGAACCTTGCAAGCGATTCCCAATGCGTGCCGAAATTCTCCGCCGGCACCGCGCGCAGCCGCCTGTACCTCCGGGCTGCCTCCTCCCAGAACGGATCAACAAGGCGCGCCAGTGGCTCTCGCGGCGCTTCCGCGACCAGGCTGCGCTGACGGACGAGCCCGACCGAGATGTCGGCGAGCTGCACCGGCACGGCGAGGAGAAGGATCGTGGCCGCCGCTCGCCCTCCCCATCGTGCAGCAATGGCGGCAATGGCAGCGAACAGGGCGGTGTAGGCGAGCGGCCAAACGAACCGTTCCGATGCCCGCAAGAGATCGGCAAGCCGGCGGATTGGCTCCGGCAGGGGCACCTCGAACAGGATCATCCCCCCGATTGCCGGGCGGTTGCCGATGGCGAAAACGAGAAGGCCCACCAGGGCGAGCAGCAGAACAGCGTGGCGCGCGAGGACAGGACGCCAGGCGGGCCCGCCCCGCACGACGGCAAGCAACCCCGCCGCCAGCACCAGCAAAGAGCCCAGGCCGAGATAGGAGCCGCCATGTTCCCAGTGCCGGAGTGTGGGAAGTTCGGGCAGGACTCGGCCCCACTCCACGGCATCGAAGAGCGCGAGCAGATCAAGCGCGGTCATCCCGTAACCTTCGCCGATCGGCGCATGGCCCCCGCGCAGCACGAAGAACCCGGCAGCCCAAAGCGCGGTGGCCGAGAAGGCCGCCCCCGTCAAGGCGTCGATGAGGATGGTGAGCGCGCGCTCTCCGCGCCGGACGCGATCGATCAGGTCAGCCGCCCAAAGGGCAGCGACCATGGCGAGGAGATAGGCCTGGGTCAGCGATGCCACAGCGACCAGGACCGACCAAGCTGCCCTCCGATGCAGAGGCCCCTTCGGCGGACGGAAGGCAAGTGCGAGGGCCGCAAGCACCAGCCACTGCGCGGCGAGCGCGAAGTGCCCGCCCATCCGGTTCAGCAGCATCGGCTGGGCGGCGAACAGAACCGCGCCCGCACCGCGCGCCACGACGTTGCGGGTCGCCTGCCCGATCAGCCACCAGGCTGCCGCCGCCTGCAGGGCAGCGCAGGCGACGAGCCAAGGCCCCCAATACTGCGGCACCGCCACCCATGGCTGCAGCGCCTTCAGGGGCAAGGCGAGCAAAGGCACGGCATCGCCATAGAAGATCGAGGAGCTGAGCTCGAGCCCCCAATCGGGGTTGAGGCCGGGGGGAACGAACCAGGGCGAGCGGCGGAAATAGGTCCAGTTGATCCAATAGGCGACGGGATCGGGGCCGAGAGGCCCGGCGAGCATCCAACCGATGTCGCCAACATCGAGGATCCGCCGGCCGAAGGCGAACAGCGGCAGGCTGGCCGCAATCAGCGTTGCGATGCAGAGGGAAAGCGCGGCGGCGGCCCGGGGCGGCACGTCAGGTGCAGCCGTGCGGGGCGATCGCAGCGAGCGTCACCCTGGCGCACCCGCGCGCTTGACCCGCCCCGGGGCGAGGATCATGTTCCGGGCCGGAACGGACAGAGACGCGAAGAGGGCTGATGCCGAAGGAGGACATGATCGAGTTCGACGGAACAGTGACGGAGTTGCTGCCGAACGCCATGTTCCGCGTCAAGCTCGACAACGATCACGTGATTCTCGCCCACACCTCGGGAAAGATGCGCAAGAACCGGATCAGGGTACTCGCCGGCGATCGGGTCAAAGTCGAGATGACACCGTATGACCTGACCAAGGGGCGGATCACCTTCCGCTTCAAGTGAGCCTCGCGCATCCTGCGCCGGGCGCCGCCCCGCTCGTTCTCGCCTCCGCCTCGCCCCGTCGCCTCGACCTGTTGCGTCAAATCGGGCTCGAGCCCGACGCCATCGTGCCGGCTGACATCGACGAGACGCCGCAAAAGCGCGAACTTCCTCCCCAGCTCGCGCGCCGCTTGGCCCGCGCGAAGGCGGCCGCCGTGGCACAGCTTCGCCCGGATTCGTTGGTGCTCGCAGCGGATACGGTGGTGGCGGTCGGCCGCCGTGTCCTGCCGAAGACGGAGGATCCCGAAGAGGCGCGGCGTCATCTCGGCCTGCTCTCCGGGCGTCGGCACCGCGTGCACGCGGCGGTCGCGGTGATCTCGCCGGACGGGCGCCGCGCCGAACGCCTGGTCACCAGCATCGTCGCTTTCAAGCGCCTGACCGAGGCCGAGATCGCGGGCTATCTCGCCACCGGAGAGTGGCGCGACAAGGCAGGCGCCTACGCCATTCAGGGGCGTGCGGCCGCCTTCGTGCGCTTCCTCTCCGGCTCCTATAGCGGGGTGGTGGGGCTTCCTGTGGCGGAAACCGTCGCTCTGCTCACCGGGCTTGGGCGGCCGCTGCCATGGATCGCGCACGTCTGCTGCTGATCGCCTCGCCGCCTGGGGAGCGCTGGCTTCTTGGCCTGGCGGGAGAAAGGCTGGTGCGCGTGGAGATCGAACGTTTGCGCACGCCCGATCGCGTGGGCGAACTTCATGCCGCGCGCGTCTCCGCCATCGCCCGCGGCCTCGGCGGCGCGTTCGTCGCACTCGGCGACGGGGTGGAGGCCTTCCTGCCCGTCGAGGATGCAGACCCCGCTCGGCCTGAGGCTGGCCCGATCCGACCTATCGAAACCTGCGTGCGGGAGGGTGAGCTGATCATCGTCCGCATCGTCCGCGCGGTGATGGGCGGCAAGGGCCTGCGCGTGAGCAGACGGGGCGTGCAGAGTGCGGTGACCAGGTCACTGCCAACCGCCCCTGGCTTGATCGCCGCTGCGCCGCCACGCGCGGTCTCTCTCCTTGCAGAGGAGCCGGAGGTGGCCGAGGTGCTGTGCGATGACGTTTCACTTCTCCCGGCTTTGCGCGCGGCAAGGCCGGATCTCGGCGAGCGGATCCGTGCGCACAGGGGACCTGCGCCGTTGCTCGACGCCGCCATGGAGAGAGATGTCGAGGCGCTCACCGACCCGACAGTCGCCCTCCCCGGCGGGCTCTCCCTGCACGTGACCATGGCGCCGGGGGCTACGGTGATCGACGTCGATCTCGCCGGCGGATCAGACCGCACGGCGGCGAGCCGCCGGCGCGAGGACGCCAACCGCCTCGCCGTTGCCGAAGCGGCCCGGCAAATTATCCTGCGCAATCTCGGCGGCGTGATCCTGCTCGACCCGGCAAGCCTCCCATCGCGGCGCGGGGCGCGCGAGGCGCTCGCACGGGCCATGGCCCAGGCGCTTGCCGGAGACCCCCTCGGTGCGCGCGTGCTCGGGGTGTCTCGGGCCGGGCTTCTGGAGATCGTCCGCCCGCGTGTCAGGCCGCCGCTCGCCGAAATCTTCGGTATGGTGGCAACCGTCTTTCGCCCCTCGGACACCACACTCGCGCTGCGTGCCTTGCGTGCTCTGTGGCGGGAGAGCCGAGCACTGCCCGCAGCGCGGCTTCGGCTGCGGGTCGGACGGATCATTGGCGCGGCGATGGCGGCAGAGAGCGAGGCGATTGCGAGAACGGAGCTGCTGACGGGACGGCCCATGTGCTGGCAGGTTGATGCGACCCTGGCGCCGCGCGCCTGGTCGGTCGAGGATGCGCGCGATGCCTGAGCTGAGAAGAGGCCCCGCCTGCCCGATTTGCGGCAAGCCGGCGGAGGTGCGCTGGCGGCCTTTCTGTTCCCGCCGCTGCGCGGATGTCGACCTCGGGCGGTGGTTCGCGGGCGTCTATCGCGTGCCGAAGGACGAGACGCCTGAGGTGCCGGAGGCGGAGTGGACAGAGGCGCGCGATGCGGCTACACGGACGCCCTCGCGACGTGCGCCCAGGTAGCTCAGTTGGTAGAGCACGTGACTGAAAATCACGGTGTCGG
>CALBEG010000027.1 GCA_937927455.1 uncultured Elioraea sp.
GTCGGCTTCGGCGTGCGCACGCCAGAGCAGGCGGCAACAGTGGTGCGCCATGCCGATGCCGCGGTCGTCGCCTCCGCCCTGATTGACACCATCGCCAACCGTCTCGACGAGGAGGGTCGCCCACGCCCCGGCACCGTCGAGGCGGTGCTTGATCAGGTTCGTGCGCTCGCTGCCGCTGTGCGCGCCGCACGCGCGCCTGCCGCCGCCTGACCCGCCGCCGCATCCGATGCGATCCCTTTCCGTTCGCTGACCGTCATGAACTGGCTCACCAACTACGTCCGGCCGAAGATCCGCACTCTGCTCGGGCAGAAGCCGGTGCCCGACAACCTTTGGGTCACCTGCCCGAACTGTTCGCAGATGATCTTCCACGAGGATCATCGCAAGAACCTGCGCGTCTGCCCCAACTGCGGGCACCATATGCGCCTGCCTGCGAAGGATCGTCTCGAGTCCGTTATGGACGAAGGCTTTGCAACGATCGAACTGCCCAAGGTGCCAAATGACCCGCTGAATTTCCGCGACCAAAAGCGCTACTCTGACCGCTTGCGCGCCGCGCGCGCCGAAACTGGGCTTGAGGATGCTATCCTGGTCGCACATGGCACCATCGGCGGCGAGAAGGCGGTGGTGGCGGCCTTCGCTTTCGACTTCATGGGCGGCTCCATGGGAGCTGCGGTGGGCGAGGCGATCCTGGCCGCTGCCCAGCTCGCTGTGCTGCAGGAAGCGGCGCTCGTCGTGTTCACCGCCTCTGGAGGAGCGCGCATGCAGGAGGGCGCGATCAGCCTGATGCAAATGCCGCGCACCGTGCTCGCTGTGCGCATGGTCAAGCGCGCGAAACTTCCCTACATCGTGGTGCTGACCGACCCGACCACGGGGGGCGTCACCGCCTCTTTTGCTATGCTTGGCGATGTGCACATCGCTGAACCCGGCGCGATGATCGGTTTCGCAGGTGCGCGCGTCATCGAGCAGACCGTGCGCGAGAAACTGCCAGATGGTTTTCAGCGCGCGGAGTATTTGCACGAGCACGGCATGGTCGATCTCGTCGTGAAACGAAGCGAGCTTAAGGCCACGCTGGCACGGCTGATCGGGCTGCTGACCGAACCGCGCAAGGCCGCAGCCGCGCAGCCTGTCCCCGACGTGTTGCCGCTGCCGCACGCCGAAGCGTCAGCCCCCGCCGTCTGAGCCGAACCGTGACCAGCCCGGAACCGGTGCTGGCGCGGCTTGAGCGCCTGCACCCGCGCCTGATCGACCTTTCGCTCGGGCGCCTTGACCGTCTTCTCTCCCGCCTCGGCCATCCGGAACGCCGGCTGCCGCCCGTCATCCATGTCGCGGGCACCAACGGCAAGGGCTCGACCTGCGCCTTCCTGCGCGCCGCGGCCGAGGCGGCAGGGCTTGCCGTGCACGTCTACACCTCGCCGCATCTCGTTTCGTTCAACGAACGGATCCGGCTCGCCGGGCGCCTTGTTGAGGACGAGCCCCTTGTTGCCGCGCTCGAGCGCTGCGAAGAGGTGAATGCCGGCGAGCCGATCACCATCTTCGAAATCACCACCGCCGCGGCCCTCCTCCTCTTCGCCGAGGCGCCGGCCGACCTGCTCGTGCTTGAGGTTGGGCTCGGCGGCAGGCTCGATGCGACCAACATCGTGCCCTCGCCGCGCGTGTGCGCCATCACCTCCATCTCCTTCGACCACATGGACTTCCTCGGCGACACGCTCTCCAGTATCGCCTTCGAGAAGGCCGGCATCCTCAAGCCCGGGGCGATTGCCGTGACTGGGGCGCAGGCGCCTGAACCCTTCGCCGTGATCGCGGCGCGCGCGCGCGAGATCGGCATTCCGCTTCGCGCACGCGGGCGGGACTGGACGATCACGCCACGCCCGATGGGAGGGCTTCGTTTCGAGGACGAAGCAGGCGTGCTGGAGCTTCCCCCGCCCGCCCTGCCCGGCCCGCATCAGGTGGACAATGCCGGCATCGCGGTCGCCGCCCTCCGCGCCTTCGCCGACCCGCGCATCGATGGGGCGGCGATCGCGCGCGGGGTTGCCCGTGCCGAGTGGCCAGCGCGGCTGCAGCGCCTGGCGCGCGGCCCCTTGCTCGATCTTCTGCCCGCGGGCTGGCAACTCTGGCTCGATGGCGGGCACAATGAAGGGGCGGGCCGGGCGCTCGCCGCCCATCTCGTCGCCGACCCCGATCCCGCCTGGCACGTGATTGTCGGCATGAAGACCGGCAAGCACGCTGAGGCCTTCCTCGACGCGCTTGCCCCGCATGCGGTGAGCCTCTGGGCGGTGGCTGAGCCAGGCCAGCATGCGGCGCAGAGCCCTGAGGCGATCGTCGCCGCCTCGCATGGTCGGGCGCGGCCCGGCCCGCGCGTGGCGGATGCGATCCGCGCCATTGTGCGCGAGGCAGACCGCCCGGCCCGCATCCTGATTTGCGGTTCGCTCTATCTCGCTGGCCGGGTGCTGGCCGAGCACGGCTGACGGAGTGCGGGTGGGTCCCACCGCCCGCCGCTGCGTCGCCGGGCGGGGGGGCGCCCGCCGCTGCTCCGTGGGTCTCCCGTGCTCCCGCGTCAGAGCGGGTCAAGACGCCAGACCGCCCCGCGCGGGCTGTCGGTCAGCAGATAGATCAGCCCGTCGGGCCCGACCCTGACATCGCGGATCCGTTCCCCCAACGGAATGCGCTCCTCCGCCACCGGACGCCCGCCTTCCATGCTCAGCCGCACCAGAGCGCGTTCGCGCAAGCCGCCGATGAGGAGGTCGCCGCGCCAAGCAGGAAACGCTGCGCTGAAGGA
>CALBEG010000028.1 GCA_937927455.1 uncultured Elioraea sp.
GGTGCGCGCCATCGGGCCCAAAACCGGCAGGGGCGACCAGCCAGAGCCGCGCTTTTCAGACGGAACAAGCCCAGGCGTAGGGCGAAATCCAACGACGCCGCACCAGGCGGCCGGATTGCGCAAGCTACCCCCGACATCGGAACCGGTGGCGAGTGGCAGCATGCCAGTGGCAAGCGCGACAGCTGACCCGCCAGACGATCCGGCGCAAGAGAGCGCAGGGTCGAACGGATTGCCGGTCGGCCCATAGACGGGGTTGACGGTGTTGGCACCAGCGCCGAATTCGGGCGTGTTGGTCTTAGCGAGCACGATCGCGCCCGCAGCGCGCAGGCGCGCGACCATGCCGCAATCCTCGGCCGGCACGAAGCTTTCAAACTGCCGGCTGCCATAGGTGGTGCGCAGCCCGGAAGTCTCCTCGAGATCCTTTACCCCGATCACAAGCCCTGAAAGCGGGCAAAGCCGATCGCCGCGGCGTGCCGCCTCCTCCGCCGCCTTCGCCTCGGTCCGCGCGCGGTCGACGTCCATCGCGACGATCGCGTTGAGAGCCGGATTGGCGGCTTCGATGCGCGCAAGGCACGCGTCCAGGAGTTCGACTGGACTGATCTCCCGCCGCCCGATGAGACGCCTGAGATCGACCGCCGAGAAGTCGCACAAAACCGCGTCGGTCATCCGGTCTCTCCAAGCGCGCGGCGGTAGCGGGCCAACATGGCGTCGTCGAAACAGGCGAAGATGACGACGAGGTCATCGCCGTGCGCGCCGAGATCGTTCCGCACGGTGCCTACCGCGACCGCGGTCGCCTCCTCGGGCGGATAGCCGAAGATGCCGGTGGAGATGGCGGGGAAGGCGATCGATCGTCCGCCCACCTCGCGCAGCCGGGCAAGGCTTTCGCGGTAGCAGGATGCGAGATGTGCGGCTTCCCCCTGCCCTCCCCCTTGCCAGCGCGGGCCTACGGCGTGGATGACGAAGCGTGCCCGCAATCGGAACCCCGGCGTCAGCACCGCCCTGCCTGTCGGTACAGGCGCAAGCAGCCGGCAGGCCTCCCAGAGTTCGGGCCCCGCCGCGCGATGAATCGCCCCGCACACACCTCCACCCGGTGTCAGCGCCTCGTTCGCCGCGTTGACGATGGCATCGACGGCAAGCTCTGTGATGTCACCCTGGAAAGCGTGCATCGGCATCGCGAACTCGCCGGTCCCAGAAACGGATTGTTCCCTTTACGCGACGGTCTTCATAAGCATGTCATCCCACCATCGATCAGCAAGGAGGCACCATTGATGAGCGCTGCCGCCGGAGAGGCGAGGAAAACGGCGGCCCCCATCACGTCTTCCACCTCCCCCAAGCGGCCAAGCGGAATCGCGCGCAGCGCGCGCTCTCGGAACTCGGGGTCGGCTAGGACGGGGGCAGTCAACGGGGTCTCGATGTAGGTCGGGCAGAGTGCATTGACGCGGATTCCCTTCGGCCCAAGTTCGGCCGCCATGGCCTTGGTCAGCCCTTCGATCGCGTGCTTGCTTGCGGTGTAGATCGAGCGGTTGATGCCGGCCACATGCCCGTTCACCGAAGAGAGGTTGATGATCGCGCCTGGCCGGTTCGCCTCCACCATGCCGCGCACAACCGCCTGGGCGACCGTGACCGCAGCGCGAATGTTGAGATCGATCAGCGCATCGACGCTATCATCTTTCACCTCGAGAAAAGGCTCGCGAATATTGGTGCCGGCGTTGTTGAGCAGGATGTCGAAGGGCCCATAGTCGGCGACCACGCGGCGCACTGCGGCACGATCCGTCACATCGAGGCGCACCGCACGCGCAGCGGGCAGCCCGCGCGAGGCGAGATGCGCGACAGTCCGTTCCATCTCTTCCAGCGCACGCGCGGCGAGAACGACTTCGGCTCCGGCCTCGGCGAAGGCGATGGCGATTGCCCGACCAAGCCCGCGCGAGGCCCCGGTGACGAAGGCCCTCTTACCATCGAGGCGAAACGACGGTGTCGTCGGAAACCGGGTTTCGGATGAGGGGACGGGCATGGTCGAGTAACGCTCCCCAGGGCATGCTCAGTCGGCCATTCGGTGATGCCATGCCTGTTGCTTTCGGTCTAGATGATGACGAGAAACCCACCCCACAAACCCAATGTTCGAGGAAGGGGACAAGTGATGTCGGAGGATCGCGAAGCGACGGTGATCGCCTGGGAGGAGTTCGCGCGCATTGACATTCGCGTCGGCACCGTGGTCGATGCACAGCCGTTCCCGCAGGCGCGCCAACCGGCGATCAAGCTGTGGGTCGATTTCGGACCGGAACGGGGCACGCTGCAGACCTCGGCCCAACTGACGCAGCACTATAGGCCCGACGCGCTGATTGGACGGCAAGTGGCAGGCCTCGTCAACCTACCGCCGAAGCGCATCGCCGGTTTCAAAAGCCAATTCCTCGTCCTCGGGTTTCCTGACGAATTCGGCCACGTCGTCCTGATTCGCCCCGACTTCGCGGTGCCGAATGGCGGTCGATTGTTTTGACGTCGTTTTATTCCGCTCACGCAGCAGTGGCAGGCGGTTGCCGCGAGGCCCCAAGTCCGAACCAGAGCACGGCGAATGACAGACCAGCGAGCCCAAGTCGGACAGGATCGGCCATCGCATGGCCAAAGGCTGCGGCCGCGCCGGCAGCAAGTGCCACACCCCGCCCCGCCAGACCGAGCGGACCGCGCAGAAAACCCGCGAATGCCGATGCCATCAGGCTTAAAGCGAGCACAAGCGTTGCCGTCTCGATGGCAATCGCAACCGCGCCGCCACGCCAGAGAATGCCGGGATCATAGATGAACGCGAAGCCGACGACGAAGCCAGCGAGTGCGAACCGCAACGCCTGCAGCCCGGTGAGCAAAGGATCGGCTCCCGCGATGGCGGCAGCGGCGAAGGAAGCGACCGCCACCGGCGGTGTCGCATCCGCCAGCACGGCGAAATAGAACATGAAGAGATGCGCGGGCAGAAGGTCTACGCCGAACTCGCGCAAGACGGGGCTGCCGAGGGCAGCGGTGATGATGTAGGCGGGCGTCGTGGGCACGCCCATGCCGAGCACGAGCGCTGTGATCATCAGCAACACGCAGAGCAGCGCAAGCGAGCCGCCCGCAAGCCCCTTGACGATGCCACCGAAGGCGACGGCGAAACCGGTAACAGTGAGGGCGGCGGTGACAATGCCTGCCCCGGCAACCGCCGCCGCCAACACCGCCATGGTGCGCGCGGCCTCCGCCAGGGCAGCGACGATCGCGGCCAGCCCCATGCGCGTGCGGCGACGTGCTGAAGCAACGACAACCATCAAAACGGTGGCGGCGAAAGCCGCGGCATTGCCGCTCCATCGCGCAATCAGCAGCCAGACGAGCGCGACGATGGGAAGGACGAGATGGGCATCGTGGGCGACTTCGCGCCAGGACGGGATCTCGGCTGCCGTCATCGCCGCAATGCCGCAGCGCTTGGCCTCGAAGTGCACGGAAACGAACAGCGCGAAATAGTAGAGCACGGCACCAAGCGCGGCGGCGATGATGATCTCGCCATAGGCGATCTGCGTGATCTCGCTCATCACGAAGGCCGCCGCCCCCATCACCGGGGGCATCAGCGCACCACCCGTCGAGGCAGCGGCCTCTATGCCACCTGCGACGGCTGCCCTGTAGCCAAGACGTTTCATCATCGGAATGGTAATCGCGCCCGTGGTGGCAACGTTCGACACGGTCGACCCGCTCATCGTGCCAAAGAGGCCCGAGGTGATGACGGCGACCTTGGCGGGACCGCCAGCATAGCGCCCTGCAACCGCCGCCCCGAAGTTCGAGAACAGCCGCCCCGTTCCGGACGCCTGCACGAAAGCGCCGAACAGGATGAACATCGCGATCGTGCCGGCGACGATCCCGGTCAGCGGGCCGTAGATGCCGCCGACGATGGGTACGAGGAACGCGGTCTCGACAATCATCGCGACCGGGAACGGACGCGTGTGCAGAATGCCGGGCAAGTGTTGGCCGAAATGCATATAGAGCAAAGCCCCCGCGACAATGGCCGCGAACGCAGGCGCCACCGCACGGCGAATGGCCTCGAGCAAAGTCGCGATGGCGATCACGCCAAGCCAGAACTCGCGCGGGCTCAGCGGGTCGATGAACTCCATCCGCGCATTGATCGACCCCGCCTCGGCCAGAATGTGCAGGCTTGGCAGGAGAGCGAACAGCGCGAGGATCAGATCCGGCACGGACGGACGGGCGCGGGGCTCCGCACCGCGTCGTGCCGGAAAGCAGAGAAAACAGAGGGGGAGGAGGGCGGCGAGGTGGAAGCCACGCAGCGCCAGCGGTTCGGGGACGAAGAACACGTCGCGCGTCCAGCCACCGGCGCCGAAGACGTGACGCGCGACGTTCTCCATCAAGCCGGCTCCGCCGAGCCAGAGATGCGCGAAGCCGATCAGCGCCGCGTAGGCGGTGATGAGCCAGCGCCAGGGCCCGAAAAGGTCACGCACCCCGGGAAAGCGGAACCCTGCCGCACCAGCGAGGGCTCACAACGTGCAGCCCGCTTCCGCATAGGCGCGACGCGCACCCGGGTGCAAAGGCGCACCAGGATACTTGCAGGCAACGGCGGGGTTGAAGGCGGCCATCGACGGATGGATTGAGCCAAGACGGGAACGGTTCTCGATTAGAACCTTCACCATGCGGTACATCGTCTCCTCCGGGATGGTGTTGGCGACGACGAGCACGGTGTCGAAGGTGGTGACAGGAACGTCGCCGGTCTGCATCGGCGGCTGATAGGTGCCAGCCGGGATGACGCCCTGCGAAAAGCCGTAGGTCTTGACCAGGTGGTCGCGCACATCCTGCGGAAAGGCGACGAGAGTGGCGGCGCGGCGGCCGCGCTGGATTTCGTTCACCATCGCCGCCGGCCGGGCGAGCGCGACGTACACGTAGTCCACCTGCCCGTCCATGAACGCAGCCGCAAGGTCGTTGTACGAGCCTTGCACGACGCGGCCGCCCTCGGCGCGGATCTTGTCGAAGCTCGTGCCGAAGTAGCGCAGGATGTAGATCAGGGTCAGGGTGTCTGAGGAGGTTCCCTGCGGCGCGCCGATGCGAAGCCCCGGCATGGTCAGGATCGCGCGCATGTCGGTCGGACCGCCATCAGCGCGGCGCAGCATGTGGTGTTCGGTCGGGCTCCAGCCGACGCCGATGTGGCTGATCTTGTCGTGCACAGCGCGATAGGGCTCCTCGCCCTTGATGGCCGAGGAGACGAGGAAGTCGAGCCCGAAGCCGATCTGGGATACGCCGTTCTGCACCCGGGTCGGGTTGCCGAGCCCGCCGCCCGGCACGACCCTGATGGTGAGGCCCGGGATGTTCTCCTGCAGGATCTGGGACAGACCCGTCGCCATGGTGAACCAGCCGCCGCCCAAGGCGCCGGCGACCATCTCGTAGGTCTGGGCGGAGGCCGGAGCGGAGGTCGCCAGGCCGAAGGAGGCTGCGGCGGCGATCAGCGTGAGTCGGGTCGCGGTCATGATCCTCTCCCTTTCGTGATCCCGTCGGCATGGTGCGACGACAGGGCGAAGCGGGCAATGGCTTGCCGCGCCGAGGGCTGGGTGATTCTCTGCTGCCCGTGCCGCTCTACGTCTCCTACGGCAGCAACATGAACCCCGACCAGCTGGCCGCCCGTACGGGTGCCGACCCGGCGCGGGTCGCGGCCCGTTTCGCGGTTCGCCTGCGCGGCTTCCGGCTTGTCTTCGCCAAGCGCAACGACGACAACACGGCCTACGCGACCCTGCTCGCGGATCACGCATCGGAGGCGGAAGGCATTGCCTGTGACCTGACGGATGAGGAGCTCGCGCGACTCGACCGGGCGGAAGGTGTGCCCGGGCACTATCTGCGGGCGATCGTCGAAGTGCTGCCGCTCACGGGCGGGCCTGCGGTCGCGGCGCAGACCTATCTCGCCAACCCAGCGCGGCTGGCGACGGGCTTGAAGCCGCCGCGCTGGTATCTCGCTCATTTCCTGGCCGCGCGCGATCGGCTGAGCCCCCGCTGGGTGGCGTGGCTGGAACAGGTGGAGACGGCGGATTGAGTGCCGTGGTCGAGGCCCTCCGTTCGGCCTACGAAACCGCATGGTATTCCGTCACGCTTGCCGACGGTGTCGAGGTGCTGCGGGTGGGAGACGCAGTGCCGATGCGGGTGGCGGCCTGGATCGCAAGCCAGAACGCATCCGGGGCGACCTTGATCACTGCCTGCAATCCGTTCAGCAGACTCGCCTCGGAGGCGGAGAATGCAGAAGCGATGGCACGGCTGAGAGCCCTGGTCGCCTCGCGCGGCTGGCCTGCGCTGCCAGGCGCAGGAGGGAGCGACCGCGACGACTGGCCTGCCGAGCCGAGCCTGTTGGTCGCGCTCGATTCGCTGCGTCAGGCGCAGCGGATCGGCCGCGCCTTTCGCCAGAACGCGATCTTGTGGCTGCCGCGGAAGGGTAAGGTGGAACTGATTTGGCTGAGGGGCTCTCAGGCCGGTTGCCAGTAGCGAAGAACCACCGCGCGCGTCTTGGCGAAGCTGGAGTTTTCGCGCAGCGGGCGTGGCGAGCCGTTGCGCACCCAGCGCTGTGCAGCCGAGCGGAGCTCCTCGTCGGCGAGGATTTCCGCCATCAGGTCGTTGAGGAGGTCGGTCAGCACCTCAGGCGGGGCCTGCGAGTCTTCCCCGCCGGTCACCTGCCTGACGACGGCGCGTGCGTAGTCCACAGCATCAAGAAAAAGCTGCGCTTCTTCGGTCGAGTAGTCGTGCAAGTCGCGGCACGGCGGGGCTGGCACCAGGCGCAAGGCCATCAGCGCCTCGACCTGTTCGTCCGTTGCACTCCCCGCCTTGCCGACCCGCGGCATCTCCCGCCATGCGGACTGCGGAGCGAGCGGCCGAGGCTCGGCGAAAGCCGGGGCAGGTGCCGTTCCCGGTGCCGATCCAGCACGCGCGAACCACCGCCACGGGGTCAACAGCCACCCGAGCGCGCGCCACATCGTCGCCAGGAAGCCCCACAGAATCGTGCTCGGCGTCCGGATGGTCGCCCCCCAAACTCTACCGCTCACCAACCGGCGGAGTGCTTGCCACCGCGCACACCGAGCCGGCAGTCAACGCGCCAAGCCCCGCGGGCCTGGCAGCACGATCGGGATTCAGAAGCCTTCCCGCTCCAGCCGCTTGCGCTCGAGCTTGCGTGCCCGGCGCACGGCCTCCGCCTGTTCGCGGGCACGACGCTCGGACGGCTTCTCGTAGTGGCGGCGAAGCTTCATTTCGCGGAAGATTCCCTCCCGCTGCATCTTCTTCTTGAGCGCCTTCAGCGCCTGATCAACGTTGTTGTCGCGAACCAGAACCTGCACGTGGGGCTGACCTCCATTTCTCGACGGCGCGTCCTCCCGACCAGCCGGGTCACCTGCGGACGCAAAACAGCTCCGGGCCGGCAGGCCGGCCTCGAGGGTGGCGTGGATAGCACAGCGAGACAGGCACTGGAAGATCGGGCCATCCGTATCCACCGTTTGCGCGGAGCGTGCGCCGTCCCATCTCTGCAAGTGCCTGACCTGCCGCATCATCGGGGTTTACGATGGCCATCCTGAAGATCGCCCGCATGGGCCATCCTATCCTGCTTGCTCGCGCAGACCCTGTGTCGGACCCGACCGCACCGGCCGTGCGTCGCCTGATTTCCGACATGATCGACACCCTGCTCGATGCCGATGCGGCCGGCCTCGCCGCGCCGCAGGTGCACGTGCCTCTTCGCCTGTTCGTCTTTCGCTGCCGCCCCGACCGTCTTGTCGCCGATCCCGCCGACCGTCCGACCGCACCCGAGGTGGAGGTGGTGATCAACCCGGAGATCGAACCCCTCGGGGCCGAGCTGGAGACGGCGTGGGAAGGCTGCCTCTCCATCCCCGGGCTGCGTGGCGCGGTGCCGCGGTACGTTCGCATCCGTTATCGCGGACAGACGCTGGAGGGGGAGACGGTGGAGCGGACGGTGAGCGGTTTCCAGGCGCGCGTGGTTCAGCACGAGGTCGACCACCTCGATGGCATCCTCTACCCAATGCGGATGGAGGACTTCGCCCTGTTCGGCTTCACCGAGGAGCTGGCCCGCGCCGCGCATGGCGCGATCGGCATCGCGCGCGGTGCTGGACGAGATGGCTGACGCCCAACAGCAACAGGCCGAGGACAGAGGGAAAGCCAATGGGATGGTTGGAACGAAGCGAGGAGCGGGATCGCGCCATCGAAGCCGCGTTGCCTCATGCCGCTGTGGATGGCTGGACCGAGCGCGCGCTTCAAGCTGGTCTTGTGGGCGCGGGGTTCGCACCCGACGACCTCGGATTTCTGTTCCCGCGCGGTCCGATTGAAGCGATCGAAGTCTGGAGCGACCTTGTCGACCGGCGCATGGTCGAACGCGTTCGCGAGATGCCGCTCGGCACTATGCGGGTTCGCGACAAGGTGGCGGCAGCCGTGATGGCGCGTCTGGCTGAGGTCGAGCCGCACAAGGAGGCCGCGCGGCGCGCTCTCGCCGTTCTTGCTCTGCCGGTGAACGCGCCGGCGGCGGCGCGAATCACGGCGCGGACGGTCGATTCCGTTTGGCGCGCGATTGGCGACCGATCTTCCGACTTCAACTGGTACACCAAGCGGGCGACGCTTGCTGCGGTCTATGGAGCGACTTTGCTGTTCTGGCTCAGCGACGACAGCCCCGGGGCGGAGCGTACGCGCGCCTTTCTCGATCGCAGGATCGATTCGCTGATGCTGATCCCCCGCCTGCAGAAGCGGATCGAGAACGTCGTCTCTCGGCTGCCCGACCCCTTCCGCCTGCTCGGACGCCTGCGCCGGGCCACGTGACCTCAGCCTGGCCGCCACACGAGCGGCGTGAGCGCGCGCCGCATGGGGCCCGCCTAGGGCTGCGGCAGGGTTGGGGTATCGGACTGATGCGAAACGGCGTTGTCTCCGATCCGGCCCGCAACCCGCCGGGTAGCTTGCCGTCAATCACGAAGACCGGTCAGGCCGCCCGCATCTTGGCCAAAAACCGTTCGATCTCGCGCTTCAGCCCCTCGGCAGAGGTGGCGACGGCGGCCGAGGCGGTGGCCACCTCCTCCGTCCGGCCAGCGGCAGCACCGCCAATGCGAGCGAGGTCTGCCACGCGGCCGGACACCTCACGCGTCCCGTTCGCCGCTTCCTGCACGTTCCGTGCGATCTCGCGCGTCGCCGCCCCTTGTTCCTCGACCGCGGCGGCGATTGCTGAGGCGATCCGGCTCACCTCATCGATCACGTTGCCGATGGCACGAATCGCTTCCACGGCACGCCCGGTTTCGCTCTGGATGGCGGCGATCTGTCCGCCGATCTCCTCGGTTGCCTTGGCCGTCTGGGTCGCCAGGTTCTTCACTTCGGAGGCGACCACCGCAAACCCTTTCCCCGCATCTCCGGCACGCGCCGCCTCGATGGTCGCGTTGAGCGCCAACAGGTTGGTTTGGCCGGCGATGTCGCCGATCAGTCGAACCACATCGCCAATGCGCTTCGCACTTTCAGCGAGCCCCTGCACGGTCGCGTCTGTCTCGCGCGCTTTCGCCACCGCATCGGCGGCAACGTGCGCACTCTCCGCAACCTGACGCGTGATCTCGGCGATCGAGGCGGTGAGCTCCTCAGCCGCCGAGGCGACCGTCGCTACATTGCTGGAGGCTTGGTCTGCCGCAACACCTGCGGCGCCGGATCCTTCCGCCACCGAACTGGCAAAGTGGCGAAGCGCGTTGACGGCAGAGTCGAGCCCGCCGACCGACCGCTCGACCTCGCCGATCAGGTGCTCGGCTTGGGCATTGAAACGGCGGACCTCCTCGGCCAGGGCGATTGCGCGTTTCTCCTTCGCCTCGGCCTCGGCCCTCCGCGCCGTCTCCAGCGCCCGACGCTCCTCGATCGCGGCGCGGAACGTCTCCGCCGCGCGTGCCACCAGCCCCACCTCGTCGCGCCGGTCCGCTCCGGGAATGGAGATGTCGCTTCGTCCGGACGCAAGAGATTGCAAAGCCGTGGTAACGCCGCGAAGGGGAGACACCAGGCCGCGCGAGACAGTGAGCCAAGCGAGCAGCGACGCCACGACCAGACCAGCGACGGTGCCGAGGGCAAGCCACCCGATGAGTCGCCCGGCCAGACCTTCCACGGCGCGGCTAGCCGCCTCCACCTCCGCAGCGGTCGCCTGCGCGGCGGCGTCCAAGGCGGCGTTGAAGGCCTGACGGTTGCGGCGATTCTCGTCGTTGTTGCCGAGGCGGTTCGCGGCCTCGATGCTCTCCTCCACCCCGACCCGGGCAAGTTCGGTGCGCAGGCGGATGAAGTCGCGCGCCGAGGCGACCAAAGGCGCGATCGAGTCTCGTCGCTCGGCCGGCAACAGCGTCTGCCAACGCGCAACGTCCGATTCGATCTGGGTGAGAAAGCGCCGCATTCCCTGGGCAAAGGGGCGGGCGCGCTCCGTCGAGGGCGACATGTAGATGCCGCGGCTGTCCATCACCACCGCGTAGACGAGGCCATTCAACCGCTCGGCGATCTGCGCCCGTTCGGAGGCGTTCTGCAGCTCGCGCACGGCGCGGTCGTAGGTCCTGAGGCCGAACGCGGCTCCCGTCAGCACAGCACAAGCCACCAGAGCCACGACCCCGACCGCCAGCGAGAGTTTGGCCGCGACCGGGCGATTGGACAGCAGAGTCATAGGTTGGAAAACCTCCTTGACCGCGATTGGCACCTCGGTACCACGGGGTTTCCTAACGAATGACAAAACTCCGTCCGCCGCCGGCCGCGACCCGGCCTGCCGTCCTCCGCAGCGTCCCTCCCTGTTCTGAACGGGCCGCGCGCTTTGTGACAAAGCCAGCGTCAGGCTAAGCTCGATCCATGAACATGCTGGCGCCCCCGCCGGTCCGCCTCGGGTGCGAAGTCGTCTTCGACCTCGTCTGCCCGTGGTGCTGGATCGGGCTCAGGCGGCTGAAACGCGCTCTTGCCCAGCGGCCCGATCTCGCAGTCGACGTGACTTTTCGCCCTTTTTTGCTCAACCCGGAGATGCCGGCGCGCGGGATGCCGCAGGGCGAATATTTGCAGCGGAAGTTCGGCGGCGAGGACAGGGCGCGACGGTTGCAGGCAGCGATTCTCGCAGTCGGCGAACAGGAGGGCATCCTGTTTCGCTTCGATCGCATTCCACGCACGCCGCCCACCCTTCAGGCGCATCGGCTTGTTCGCCTCGCGGCGCGTGAAGGGCGCGCCTGGCAGGTGATCGAGGCCCTGTTCAACGCGCACTTCCGGGACGGGCGCGATATCGGCGATCGTGCCGTGCTTGCCGCCATTGCGGCCGAAGCCGGGCTCGACCGAGCGTCTGTCGCTGCGGTCTCAGCGGACGACAATGAGACCGAGCAAGTGATCATGGAAAATCTCCGCTCGCACCGGCTCGGCATCAACGGCGTGCCGTGCTTCGTCGTTGCCGGCCAGCACGCCGTTGCCGGAGCGCAGGAGCCGGAAGTGCTTGAGCGGCTGTTCGAACTTGCCGCGATGGAGCTGCAGGGCCTGATGTGA
>CALBEG010000029.1 GCA_937927455.1 uncultured Elioraea sp.
GCCGTCAGGCCGTTCGCGGCTGCGGTCAGCAGCGCGCGCACAGCGTAAGGCGCGGCCGGGCCCGCTGACGGCAAAAGGGTCATACGCAGCTGCACGGGCTCGCCAGGTCGGAGTATCCCGTCTTTCGGCGGGCGATCAGGGCAAAGGATGTAGGGCCGGCTCCCGTCCTGTGCCGAACTAGAACCAAAGAGTGCCGGGTAGATGCATACGCTTGCCAGTGGGCAGCCATCGCATGGCCTGAGACGCATGGCGCACACCATGCGCTTCAAGGCGTGCCCGAAAGCGCCGCGCCACGCCGATCCTGGGTAAGCCTGAGCCATGATCGGCACTGTCGGCACAAAGGTGAAATCCAGCAAACGGATGCCGTGAAGACCGAAGCCTGTCTCCATGGGCGTATGAGAGACGATGAGCCGCAGCCATCGCAACAGGTGACAACATTGTCGGCGGATGCTCGACATGACTCCTACGCTTTCGCGGCGGAGCGTGGACACGTCTGCGAAACGGCGTGCCGGGGCGGCTGATGGCTGATCCGCTGGGCCTCGTGACACGACAAGCGGCGTAGCCACGGGTCGGCAGCGGATCGGAAAGGCGAGCTTGCCGGAGGAGCTGAGACCAGTGGGTGCCGG
Organism: uncultured Elioraea sp.; assembly: GCA_937927455.1. Classification (GTDB taxonomy): domain Bacteria; phylum Pseudomonadota; class Alphaproteobacteria; order Acetobacterales; family Acetobacteraceae; genus Elioraea. Next base: position 627 of record CALBEG010000029.1, read on the forward strand.
CTGCGATCCTGGGCTGGAGCGTATTCAAGGCGCCGGCTGGGCGACGCTGGTCATCTCTCCATAGGCCGCAGCGTGCCGGTGGCTCGGCCGCTTGCGCCGGGCTCCCGATGGCGCGTGGCGCGCAACCGGGCGGAGACGCTGCACGACGATCACGGCAGATGTCCCACGGCCGAGGACGTCCAGACCCAGCTCAGGGTCTGGGGCTGACCCCGAGCCCCGTTCGTCCGCCCGCTCCAGACCGACGGCGCTCGGAGACATTGTTCTTTAGGCGGAAAGAAAAGCTCGTCCATGGCCGCGTCTTCGCGACCCTTGACGAGGCCCGTGACGTAATGATCACCTCTAGCTAATGCGACAATCCCGTGTCCTTAAAAGAGGATAACGTCTCCCCAAGCCCACAGTCGAAGCACCGCTAAGACAACCGTCTCGCCATGCCCATGGCCGCGTCACCAAACCGACCGTCCAAGGAACCAAGTCCGGTTCGATCGCGCTGTGGCTTTGCCCTGGAGTCTCTTTGTCTTCCCATTCCTCTTTCCCTCAGCCCTCCAGTTCGGTCTGCCGCCACCTCTGGCGGCCATCCCTGCACCGAGTGTCCTCGTCTCACCGCACGTTTAAAACATGAGCCCAGGGGAGCGGGGGACGGTGCGAACCGACGTCTGCATCATCGGTGCTGGACCTGCAGGGCTGATCTCGGCTGCCCTTCTTGCTCAGGCCGGAGTCGAGACCGTCATCGTCGAACACCGCTCGCGGGACTATGTGCTGCAGCGCGTGCGCGCGGGCGTGCTTGAACAGTCCACTGTCGAAACGTTGCGCCGCGTTGGCGCCGCCGCCCGCCTCGATCGGGAGGGGCTTGCGCATGAGGGTTTCGTGCTTGCTTTCGGCGGGACGACGGTGCGCATCGCCTTCCCCGATCTGGTCCCCGGCCGCCACGTCACGGTGTACGGGCAGACGGAGGTGGTGCGGGACCTGATTGCGCATCGCGAAGCGGCAGGCCTGCCACTGTTGTTCGAGACAGAGGCGGTCGCGATCGAGAATCTCGACGGCGCGCCGCGCGTGGTCTGTCGCTGCGCCGCTGAGACGGTCGTCGTCTCTTGTCGCTTGGTGTTTGGCTGCGACGGGTTCCATGGACTGGCCAGGAGGGCGGTGCCGCCTGAGGCCCTGAAGACCTACGAGATCGCCTATCCGTTCGGCTGGCTGGGCGTGCTGGCCGACGTTCCTCCCGCGCATGAGGAGCTCGTCTATGCTGCATCCGATCGGGGCTTCGCTCTCTGCTCCATGCGCTCGCCCACACGCAGCCGCTACTATATTCAGGTTCCGGCCGGGGAACGGCTGGAGGATTGGCCCGAGGAGCGGTTTTGGGCAGAGCTTCGCCGTCGCCTTCCGGCTGAGATCGCAGCGCATGTGCGCGAGGGCCCGGCGATCGAGCGGTCGATCGCGCCCTTGCGCAGTTTCGTCGCCGAACCGATGCGCCTCGCCCAGCTGCTCCTGCTCGGCGACGCGGCCCATGTTGTGCCGCCCACAGGGGCGAAGGGGCTTAATCTCGCCGCCGCCGATGCCTGGTATGCCGCCCGGAGCGCCGTGCGGTTCCTGCGTGAGGGCGACGAGGCGGCACTCGACGCCTACTCGGCTACAGCGCTGGCGCGGGTCTGGCGGACAGAGCGCTTCTCGTGGATGATGACGAGGCTGATGCACACCTTCCCCGACCTTGCGCCATTCGAGGCGAAGATGCAGGACGCCGAGCGCTCGTACGTTTCTGCCTCGCACGCCGCCCGCACCGTCATCGCTGAGAACTATGTCGGACTTCCCCTCGACTGATTCCGTGCTCCCCCCGCTCGCGCCGCGCGATCGCTCGGCCAATCCGGCGTGGATCGACCCGGGGTACCGGTCGACGGCGCGACGAGGGCCGCGCGAGACTCTGGTCGCTGTTCCCGCTCTCGCCATGGTCGTACCGGCACCGGATTTTTCCGATGTCGTCGTGACTGAGATCGATGCCGATTTGACTCGCAACGGCCGCATGAACGGAGAGCCCTTGGGCGAGCGCATCATCGTCGCAGGCCGCGTGCTCGACGAGTCGGGGCGTCCCGTCGAGGGAACCATCATTGAGCTCTGGCAAGCGAACGCTGCAGGGCGCTATCGCCACCCGGTGGACGATCACGACGCGCCGCTCGATCCGAACTTTCTCGGTGTCGGTCGCTGCCGAACCGATGCCGAGGGGCGCTATCGCTTCGTCACCATCCGCCCCGGGGCCTATCCGTGGCGAAACCATCCCAACGCCTGGCGGCCGGCGCATCTCCATTTCGCGCTGTTCGGGCGGCATTTCGCTGATCGTCTCGTCACCCAGATGTACTTTCCGGGCGACCCTCTGCTTGGCCTTGATCCGATCTTCCTCAGCGTGCCAGAGCATGCTCGTGACCGGCTGATCGCGCGCTTTGATCTCGACCTCACGGTTGAAGGCTACGCGCTCGGCTACGCTTTCGACTTTGTGCTGCGCGGGCCAGCCGCCACGCCATGGGAGAGCACGTGATGGCGCGGGCGAACCGGCTTGGGCAGACGCCAACGCAAACGGTTGGGCCTTATTTTGCGATTGGGCTTGCGCCGCATCGCATCAGCCTGCCCTTCACTTCCCTCGCCACGGAGGAGATCGCGACGGACGAGGCGGAGGGCGAGCGCTTGATCCTCACCGGCCAAGTGTTCGATGGCGATGGCGTCCCTGTCTCCGATGCGCTGATCGAGGTGCGCCAACGCAACGCTCAAGGCGGCTGGGAATCGGGCCAGGGCTTTCGCGGCTATGGCCGCGCGGCGACAGACGCGAGCGGAACATTCTCATTTCGTACCGTCAAGCCCGCACCCACCGGCGACCATGAAGCGCCGCATCTTTGGCTGATCATCCAAGCGCGCGGCCTGCTCGGCCCTCTCGTCACCCGTATCCATTTTGCAGATGAGGCGGAACGGAACGAGTGCGATCCGGTCTTCCTCGCCGCACCACCCGCCCGCCGCGCCACCTTGCTCGCGCACTCCATTGGCCCTGGCCGCTACCGTTTCGACATCCGGCTGCAGGGCGAAGGCGAGACGGTGTTCTTCGACCTCTGAGAGAGGGCAAGGAACCGGACTGGAAGAAAGAGCAAGGGCGAATCATGGCAGAGGCGAGGCCTTGCATCATCACGGTGGCGATCACCGGGTCGTTGCCGCAGAAATCTGATAACCCGGCGGTGCCGATTTCGATCGCCGAGCAGATCGAATCCACCCACGAAGCCTTCGAGGCGGGCGCGACTCTCGTCCATGCTCACGTGCGCGACGACCATGGTCGCCCCACCTCAGACCCAGAGCGCTTCGCGCGTCTGATGGAAGGGGTCCGCAAACACTGCCCAGGGATGATCATCCAGCTCTCAACCGGCGGGCGATCAGGCACAGGTCGAGAGCGCGGCGGCATGATCCCGCTGCGGCCAGACATGTGCTCGCTGACAACGGGTTCATGCAACTTCCCCACCCGTGTCTATGAGAACGACCCTGAGCTGATCGATTGGCTCGCTGCCGAAATGCTGCGCTACGGGGTGAAGCCCGAGATCGAGGTGTTCGACCTCGCCATGCTGTTCAACGCGGTGGCCATGGCGGAGGCGGGCAAAATTGTGTCTCCTTTGCACGTGCAGTTCGTTATGGGAGTGAAGAACGCCCTGCCGGCCGACCGTGAGACCTTCGAGTTCCTCGTCCGCACCCTCGCGCGGCTTGCGCCCGACGCCACGTGGACGGGGGCCGGCATCGGCCGCAACCAGATCCTGCTCAATCGATGGTCAGTGGAGCTCGGCGGCCATTGTCGGACTGGGCTTGAGGACAATGTGCGGCTCGATCGCGAGACGCTCGCGCCCTCCAACGCCGCCCTGGTCCGCCGTGTCGTCGAGCTCTGCGCCGAGTATGGGCGGAGGCCGGCGACCGTTGCCGAGGCGCGCGCCATCCTTCGCCTGCCATCCGCGCCGCCTGCCTAAGCCACCAAACCCTCAGCCGCGCGTGAGCAGCCACTCCCTGCTTTCCGCTGTGGTGGTCGAGCCCCGGATGGCCGCGATCTGGTCAGACCATTCGGTCGTTGCCGCCATGCTGGAAGTGGAGGCGGCGCTGGCGGAGGCGCAAGCGGCGTTCGGCCTCGCTCCGCCGGGGCTTGCCGCAGCCATCCGCGACATCCCCCTCGACGCGTTCGACCTCGCCACGATCGCCGAGGGGGCGCGGCGCTCAGCCGTGCCGACCATCGCTTTTCTCGCCGCACTCGAGGCGCGATTGCCCGCTCACCTCGCCTGGGCCTTGCATCGCGGCGCAACGAGCCAGGACCTGCTCGATACCGCATGTTCGCTTTTGCTGCTGCGCTCGTTCCGTTTGCTTGCGAGAGATCTGGCCACTGCTTTGGAGGGTTTCGCTGACCTCGCGGAGCGGCACGCGGGCCTGCTCTGCCTCGGTCGCACCTACGGGCAGGCGGCTGCGGCGATCACCTTTGGTGCGCGCGCCGGGCAGTGGGCAGCCGGGCTCTCCGACCCGGCAGCGGAACTGCCCGAGCTCGTCCGCCTCGTGCCTGCGGTGTCTCTCGGCGGGCCGGTTGGCATCGCCGCAGCGTATGGCGACTCTGCCCCCGGCCTTATTGTGCGCTTCGCCGCCATCCTCGGGCTCGCCGCCGAACCGCTCGCCTGGCATGGGCGGCGCTGGCGCATCGCGCGCACCGGGGCCTGGCTTGCGGGGCTCGTTGGCGCGGCAGCGAAGATCGCGCGCGACCTTGCCGAGCTGAGGTCTGATGGCCTGGCCGAACTAAGCGAGCGCGGCGGCGAGGGACGTGGCGGTTCCTCGGCGATGCCGCACAAGCGCAACCCGGTGGGAGAGACAGCGATTCTCGCCGCGCACCATCTGGCACCCGGTTTCGCCTCCGCTCTCATCACGGCGATGGCAGTGGCGGAGGAGCGCGGCGGCGGCGGTTGGCAGGCGGAGTGGCAGGCCCTGCCCGCTTTGTTCTCGCTGGCAGCGCGCGCGAGTGGCGAGCTTGCCCGGCTCGCCGACACGGTGGCGCCAGACGAGGACCGCATGCGTGCCAACCTCGCTGCTGCCCGCGGGCTCATCTTCGCCGACCGCGCGGCGGAAGCGCTTGCTTTGCGGCTTGGACGCAGCGCCGCAGCGTCGGCGGTCGCGCGTGCGGCCGAGATGGTGCGCTCCGGCGCGGCCGGCACGCTCGCGGACGCGTTGCGCGCGGCCAGCCATGCCGAGGGGGCCGAGGCCTGTTCGCCCGAACTGGCCGCAGCGGCCGGAACACGCGCCGCACACGCGGCAGCCGGAACGGCACGCGCAACGGCGGCGAGTCTCCGGGGCTTGGGAAAGGGGAGAGGCGAGGATGAGTGATGGGACAGACCTTTCGTTGCACTGCCGCCTCGACGGTCCCGAGGACCGCCCGCTGGTGGTCTTCGCCAACTCTCTCGGCGCTGACCTGCATATGTGGGATGAGGTGATCGGCCGCGTCTCCATGCGCTACCGCGCTTTGCGCTTCGACAAGCCCGGGCACGGCGCCTCTCCGCCGGCGCCGGGGCTCACCCTGGAAGCAATCGCCGACCGGGTCGCGCAGATCATTGCGGAGAATGGCGGCCGCGCCCTCTTCGTCGGCCTCTCGATCGGCGGGCTGATCGGTCAGCTTCTGATGCGCCGCGCTCCCGAACGCCTGTACGGCGCTGTCCTCATCGCCACCGCCGCGCACATCCCCACACCTGAGGCCTGGGAGGAGAGGGCTCAACTGGTCGAACGCGAAGGGCTGGCCGCCATCGTCGAGGCGGTGATGGCGCGCTGGTTCACCCCGGCGTTCGCCGCCGCCGAGCCGGATCAGGTCAAAGCCGTACGCGAGGCCTTCCTGCGCGTGGATCCTGCGAGCTACGCCGCCTGCTGCCGCGCGATCGCGCGATTCGACCTGAGGGGAACGCGGCCGGAGCGACGTGTTCCGACCCTGGTCATTGCCGCCTCCGAGGATCCGGCGACGCCGCCCGCACTGGGCGAGGCGCTCGCCGCCGATCTCGGTGCCGACTACGCGCTCGTGCGCCGTGCAGCCCACCTCGTCGCCATCGAACGGGCGATCCCGGTCGCCGGCCTCATCACCTGGCTGTATGAGGCTGGCAGGCGGGGCTGATGCGCCGCCGTTGCATCCCAAGGCGCCCCGTGGTTTAGACCACATGTAATGACAAACGAAGCGGGAGACGGTCCATGACAATGGGCATCGGCATCGCACGGCGTGGCCTGATTGCCGCCACCTTGGCCGCACCGGCTCTGCTGCGGCCCAAGGCGGCGTTGGCGCAGGAGGTCACTCTGCGGCTGCACCACTTCCTCGGCCCGGTCAGCAATGTGCACCGCAACTTCCTCGTGCCATGGTCGCAGAAGGTGCAGGCGGAAAGCGGCGGGCGGCTTCGGGTGCAGATCTTTCCGGCCATGCAGCTGGGCGGTGCCCCGCCGCAGCTCTACGACCAGGCGCGCGATGGGGTGGTGGACATCGTCTGGACGCTGCCCGGCAACACGCCCGGGCGCTTCCCCCGCATCGAGGTGTTCGAGCTCCCCTTCGTGCCGCATCGGCAGTCCTACGTGAACGCGCTCGCGGTGCAGCGCTTCTTCGAACGTCGGCTGCGCGAGGAGTTCGCCGACACCCATATCCTTTGCGCCTGGGGCCACGACCACGGCGTGATCCATGCGCGCAGGCCGGTGCGCACGATGGAGGATCTGCGCGGGCTGAAGCTTCGTTTCCCGACACGCCAGGCGGGCGAGGCCTTGCGCGCTCTCGGCGCCTCTCCGGTCGGCATGCCGATCCCGCAGGTGCCGGAAGCTTTGTCGCAGGGTGTGATCGACGGCGCTGTGGTGCCCTGGGAGGTTGTGCCCGCGATTCGGCTGCACGAGATGGTCCGGCACCATACCGAAATTCCTGGCAGCCCCACACTCTACATCGCGACCTTCGTGCTGGCGATGAACCGCGCGCGCTACGAGTCCCTGCCCGCAGACTTACGCGCCGTGCTGGATCGCAATTCTGGGGAAGCGGCAGCCGAGATGGCGTCCAAAGTGTGGGATGAGCAGGGCCCTGCGGTGGTTGAGCAGGTGCGCCGTCGCGGCAATGAGATCGTCAGCATCACCGAGGAGGAGCGGCTTCGTTGGCAGCGCGCAACCGAGCCGGTGATCGAAGCGTGGGTGCGCGCCATGCGCGAGCGCAACATGGATGGCGGTGCATTGCTCGAGGAGGCGCGCGCGCTCATTGCTGAGATCGGGCGCGGGCGGGCCTGAGACACGCCGACTGAGCGCGTTCGGGTGGTCGAGGCGGGAGGCGAGGTGCGCAAGGCGCGGCAGGCGCGCGCCGTGGCATGCCTGCCGGGCTGGCTTGCACATCACTTCGCGGTGGCGGGCGGTATTGTTCTGCTGGCTGCCGGCCTGCTCACCTGCGCGAGCGTTTTGCGCCGTTGGCTCGATGGCCGCGCCATTCGCGGCGATTTCGAGCTTGTTTCGCTTGCCTCCGCCATCGCCCTCTTCGCCGCCTTCGCCTTCGCGGCCGCGCGCGGCGCCAATGTGGCGGTGACGAGCTTCACCGCCTGGCTTCCCAGGCGCCTGCAGAGCGCGATTGACACGATCTGGCTCCTGCTCTGGGCGGGCGTGTGTTTTCTGCTTGCCGAGCGTCTGTTCGTCACGGCATCGGAACTGCACGCGACCGGTACGGTGACCATGGCGCTTGGGATGTCCACCTGGTGGGTGGCCGCAATCGGCGCGGTGGCCTTCGCGCTTGCGGGTCTTGCCGCCCTCCTCCGTCCCTTCGCCGCACCGCCCAATTCCCGCCGGTGACCGGCTTGCCGCCCGAGATTTTGGCCGCGCTTCAGGGCTTCGCAGCCCTTCTTGGGCTGATTGTGCTGCGCTGCCCGATCGCTCTTGCCATGCTCCTCGTCGGCGGTGTGGGCTATGCGCAGATTGCCGGCTGGCAGATCCTGCTCAACTATCTCAAGGGCACACCCTATCACCTGTTCGCCAACTACACGCTCTCCGTCATTCCGCTGTTTGTGCTGATGGGGGCGATTGCGGAACGGGCCGGGCTTGCGGGCGACCTTTTCGCCGCTGCGGAATATCTCTTCGGGCGCAAGCGTGGCGGGCCCGCGATCGCGGTGATCGTCGCCTGTGGGGCTTTCGGTGCCGTGTGCGGTTCCTCGGTCGCGACCACGGCGACCTTCGCCCGCGCCGCGTTGCCGGAACTGCGCCGGCTTGGCTATGCGCCTGGCTTTGCCGCCGGGCTCGTCTCAGCCGGCGGAACGCTCGGCATTCTCATTCCGCCCTCAGTGATCCTCGTCATCTACGCCATCGTCACCGAACAGAACATCGCGCGCCTTTTCCTCGCCGCGCTTTTGCCCGGCCTGCTCGCGGTGCTTCTGTACGCACTCGCGGTTGCGCTCGCGGTGCGACTTCTGCCGGAGCTTGGCGGACAGGGCGAGGGCAGGGGAGATCGTGCCGCTTTGCGCCGCGTGGTGCCCGTGCTCGGGGTGGGCGTGATCGTTCTGGGCGGCATCTACGGCGGCGTGTTCACCCCGACCGAAGGCGCCTCCGTCGGTGCGGTCGCGATGCTCGCTGTCGCTCTGGCACGGCGCGGCTTCGGCTTTTGGGGTTTGGCAGAAGCCTTGCGAGCGACCGCCGAGACCTCGGGTATGATTTTCGCCATCCTGCTCGGCGCCAACCTGTTCAACGCCTTCCTCGCGCTGACTCAGGCGCCGGACATGCTGCAGCTGTGGCTGGAGGGGCTCGACGTTGCGCCCGTCACAGTGCTGGTCGCGATCCTCGCCATCTACATCCTGCTCGGCGCGGTGATGGATGAACTCGCGATGATCCTGCTCACCCTGCCCGTGTTCTTCCCGCTCGTCGTCGGGCTCGACTTCGGGCTCGCGCGGGACGAGGTGGCGATCTGGTTCGGAGTGCTGGTGCTGGTCGTCGTCGGCATGGGGCTCATCTCGCCCCCCGTTGGTTTGAACGTGTTCGTCGCGGGCGGCATCGCACGCGACGTCGCTTTGCCGCGGATCTTCGGCGGTGTGTTGCCGTTCCTTCTTGCCGATGCGGTGAAGCTCGCGCTCTGTGTCGCGCTGCCGTCCTTGTCGCTTGGTCTCGTGCGCGCTTTCGGCGGCGTCTGAAGCTTGGCTCACCCACCGCCGATCAGAATGCCGGCTGCCAGGACCAGGCTGCCGCCAAGCACCACCTGGAACACGGCCCGCCGCCAGGGGGTTTCCATGTAACGGTTCTGAATCCAAGCGATCGCCCAAAGTTCGACAAAGACGATAGCGAGCGCGATGATGGTTGCGGTCCAGAAATGCGGAATGAGGTAGGGCAGGGCGTGGCCGAGCCCGCCGATCGTTGTCATGACGCCGCAGGCAAGACCACGTTTCACCGGTGAGCCACGGCCCGACAGTTTGCCATCGTCGTGCGCCGCTTCGGTGAAGCCCATGGAAATGCCGGCACCGACCGAAGCCGAGAGGCCGATGAGGAACGTGGTCCACGGGTCCTGGGTGGCGAAGGCAGTGGCGAAGATAGGGGCGAGAGTGGACACCGAGCCGTCCATGAGCCCTGCGAGGCCCGGTTGCACCCAGGTTAGGATGAACTGCCGGCGAGCCGCCAAATCCTCTTTGGAGGCGGCGCCGCTTTCCCGCAACTCCTCCGTCATTGCCGCGACGCCGCGCTCGTGCCGGGCTTCCACGGCGGCGAGATCGCCCAAAAGGGTGCGGACCTCGGCGTCCATCGTGCGCGCCGCAGCCTGGCGATAGAAGCGTTCGGCCTCGCGTTCCATCGCCATCGCCTCGGCGCGGATGCGCTCGATCGGCAGGTTCTCCACCAGCCAGACGGGGCGGCGGTCGTAGAAGTCGGCGACGTGTTCCCGCCGGATAGGCAGGATGAGATCGCCAAAACGTGCGCGATAGAGGTCGATCAGGCGCCGACGATGCGCGTCTTCCTCCGCCGCTATCGCCTCGAACATGCGGGCGGTGGCCGGGTAGGTGTCGTGCAGCCGCTTGGCGTAAAGCGCGTAAATGCGGGAGTCCTCCTCTTCCGCCGAGATCGCGAGGGCGAGGATCTCCTCGGCAGAGAGGCTGTCAAACCGCCTGCGGCCGGAGAACGGCCAGAAGAACACACCGCGCATCGTGGCTCCTTCGCACCATCACACCGTTGGCGAGTGGCGAGGATATTGTACGGCAGGTCGCGCTGTTGAGGGCGCGGGCCGCCGGCGGGACGTGACACCGAGCTCTTGCCAACCCTCGGTCCGCTGTCCCGCCCGCTGTCGGAACGTCTGGCGCAAACCGCACGCTACGGCCCGATTCCGTCTGAAGGCGCAGGGAAGCGGGCGAAGCTTTCCCCCTTCGCAGAGGAGGGTCGCGGAGAGCGGCTAGCTCCATGTCCCGCGCTTGCGTTACACGTGCAAAGTTGACTGTGCTGCCGAACACCATGGCCCGACGTCCGAAAAAGCTCCGTCTCGTCACCTGGAACATCAACTCCATCCGCCTTCGTCTGGCCCGCCTCGCCGACCTCGCGGTCGCGCTGGAGCCGGATGTGATTTGCCTGCAGGAAACCAAGGTTGCGGATGAGGAATTTCCGCTGCGCGAAGTACGGGCAACCGGCTACCGCCATATCGCGTACCGCGGGGAGAAGGCGTACAACGGCGTTGCCATTCTCTCGAAGATCCCGCTTGCGGTGATTCCTTCCACACCCGATTGGTGCGGCAAGGGGGAGAGCCGGCATCTTGCGGTTGATCTCGACATTCCAGGGGCCCCGGTGCGCCTGCATAATTTCTACGTTCCTGCTGGCGGCGACGTGCCTGACCCTGAGGCCAACCCGAAATTCCGCCACAAGCTCGACTTTGTGGCCGAAGCGACGCACTGGTTCGCCAATGGCGCGGGCAGCATCCCCCGTCAGATCATCGCCGGCGATCTCAACATCGCCCCCCTTCCCGACGATGTGTGGAGCCACCGGCAGTTGCTGGATGTGGTTTCGCACACACCAGTGGAGACAGAAGCGCTCGGGCGCTGGCAGGCCACCGCCGGGGGCTGGATCGACGCGATGCGCCATTTCGTGCCGCCACCGGAAAAACTCTACACTTGGTGGTCGTACCGCAATCGGGATTGGCGCCAGTCTGATCGTGGGCGTCGTCTCGACCATATCTGGATCAGCCCGGACATGATCGGCACCCTCAAGTCTGGAGAAGTGCTGAAGGACGCGCGCGACTGGCCGCTTGCCTCCGATCACGTGCCGGTCTGCGTCGAGCTGCTGGTCTGAAGCCGGCTCACGCTCGAGTGGGAACGAGAGTCTCGCCGAAGCGAACAAGACGTCCTGACGGTGGGCCGATCACTTCGTCCTCACACATGATCATGCGCCCGCGCAGCACCGTCATGCGCGGCCACCCTGTGACGCTCATGCCAGCGAAGGGGGTCCAGCCGCAGGGAGAGATGATCCAATCGTCGGTGATCGTCCGGCGTAGGGAAGGATCGACGATGGTGAAGTCGGCATCGTAGCCGAGTGCGATCCGCCCCTTGCCGACGATGCCATAGACCCGCGCGGGGCCCGCGCACATGAGATCGGCAAGACGCGACCAGGAGAGGCGGCCCGCATGCACGTGATCCAGCATGACGGGAACGATGGTCTGCACGCCGGTCAAGCCAGCCGGGCAGCGCGGCCAGGGCAGCAGCTTGGCCTCGCGCGGATGAGGGGCATGGTCTGAGGCGACGACATCGACCGTGCCGTCGCGAACCGCCGCCCAGGCCGCCTCGAGATGTCGCCGGTCGCGGATCGGCGGGTTCATCACCGCAAACCCCCCAAGCCGGTCATAGGCTTCGGGAGCGGCCTGGGTGAGGTGGTTGACCAGCACCTCGATCGTTGCGTGATCGCGGTGTCCGGCAAGCCAGGCGAGCTCCTCTGCCGTCGAGACGTGCAGGATGTGCACGCGCCGCCCCACCTTGCGCGCAAGCCCAACGATCCGACGCGTCCCCAGAAAAGCCGTCTCGACGTCACGCCACTCCATGTGGCGCTGGTAAGGCTCGCCCTCGCGAAACAGATGGGCCCGGTCGCGGAGCCGGTCCTCGTCTTCGGCGTGGAACGCGACGCGCCGGTTCCCGGATCGCAGCACTGCCTCGATGGAAACATCGTCCTCGACAAGCAAGTCTCCGGTCGATGAGCCGGCGAAGACCTTGATTGCGCAAACGCCTTCCTCGGCCTCGAGGTGGGCGAGGTCGGCGATGTTGCCCTTGGTCGCGCCGACATAGAAACCGATGTCGACAAAGGTGCGATCCACGACATGCCGGCGCTTCCAGGCGAGCCGTTCCGAATCCGTGATCGGAGGCTTCGTGTTCGGCATGTCGAACACGGCAACAACGCCGCCCAAAGCAGCAGCCTTCGTTCCCGTCGCGATCGTTTCCACCTCGTCCGCACCTGGCTCGCGCAGGTGCACGTGCGCATCGATCAGCCCCGGCAGCACGATAAGGCCGCGTGCGTCGATCGTTTCCGCTGCCTCAGCGCGCGAGAGCGTGCCGAGGGCTGCGATCCGTCCGTCCCGCACGCCGATGTCGAGCGCGTCCGTTCCCCACGGAAGTACGACGGTTCCGCCTCGGATGATCAGATCGAACGGCGCGTTCGCCATCTGTGCCCCCTTCGGTCTGTTTCACGCTTTTGCGGCGAGAACCTCAAACACGTCTCCGCTCGGGTCGATGCCGCGAATGTGCACGCGATGCCAGAGGGCGTAGAAGAGGAGCGTCCAGGCGGCGAAACCCGTGTGTTTGCCGCCCGCCTCGAACAGGGCGCGCACACGCTCGGGCGAGCAGACCTCCGTGATCGCCTCATCGGCGGCGACGAGCGCGCCGAGCTTTGGGCCGGAG
>CALBEG010000030.1 GCA_937927455.1 uncultured Elioraea sp.
CCCTCTCGTGTTGGGCGGTGAGTTTGACGTGCTTGCCACGCGCATCTTCTTCGCCATCGCCGGTGCCCGGCACGAACCGGGCAGGGCAGCCGCGCTCGCCATCCTGCTGCTTGGGCTGACGCTCGGCGCGTTCTGGCTGCAGGAGCGGTGGGTGGGGCCACGGCAATACACAACGATCGCCGGCAAGGGCGATGCTGGTATCCCCGCGCCGCTTCCTGTGGGCCTCCGTCGCGTCGTCTCCGCCCTCGCCTGGCCGTGGGCAGCGTTCACCGCTATCGTCTACGCGATCATCCTGTTCGGCGCCTTCGTGCACGACATCGGCCGCTTCGACCTCACCTTCACCTGGCGCCACTTTATCGAAGGCTTCGCCGTCGAAGGGTCCGACTTCGGTCTTCACTTCCGCGGCGCTGCCTGGGACAGCCTGTTCACCACCCTGGAGGTCGCGGCGATCTCCGCCCCGATCACCGCGTTCGTCGGCATTCTGCTCGCCTGGCTGTTCGCTCGGACGAGTTTTCGCGGCAAGAGCACACTCGAGTTCATCACCCTCCTGACCTTCGCCATTCCAGGCACGGTGGTGGGGGTTGCCTACATCACCGCCTTCAACGTTCCGCCTTTGGAAATCACCGGCACGGGCCTGATCCTCGTCCTCTGCTTCGTCTTCCGCAACATGCCGGTCGGCGTTCGCGGAGGGCTCGCGGCTCTGGCGCAGATCGACCGTTCCCTCGATGAGGCCTCTGCCACGATGGGAGCAAATGCCGCGACCACGCTTCGCCGCGTCGTGCTTCCGCTGCTTCGCCCTGCCATTGTCGCTGCGCTCGCCTATGCCTTCGTGCAGGCGATGACGGCCGTTTCGGCGGTGATCTTCCTCGTCTCGGCCCGGCACAACATGGCCACCGTCTACATCGTCGGCCGGGTCGAGGCAGGCGAGATCAGTCTTGCCATCGCCTACTCCTCGGTGCTGATCGTGCTCATGCTCGTCGTCATCCTGGTCATCGACCGCGTGGTGGGGGCCGCACGGCTCGGCCGGCGCGCTGCCGCACCCTTGGTGCGCGTCGGCGCATGATCCGCTTCGATTCTGTCTCGAAATTGTTCGGGGTGACGCGTGCGGTCGATCGCGTGTCCTTCGTCCTGGCCGAAGGCTCTCTGACCACGCTTCTGGGCCCGTCGGGCTGCGGCAAGACCACCACCTTGCGTCTGATCGCGGGGCTCGAGCTGCCGACGGAGGGCAGGATCGAGATCGAGGGGCGCGATGTCACCGCCATGCCGGCGGCGGAACGGCGCGTGGCGATGGTCTTCCAATCCTACGCGCTCTTTCCCCACATGAGCGTTCGCGAAAACGTCGCCTACGGGCTGATGGTCGGCGGGATGGGGAAGCGCGCCGCGCTCGCGCGCGCTGAGGAGATGCTCGACACCTTGGGGCTTGCCGGCTTGGGCGAACGCTACCCCAGTGCGCTGTCGGGCGGGCAGCAGCAGCGCGTGGCGGTGGCGCGCGCTCTCGTGCTTCGCCCCCGTGTGCTTTTGTTCGACGAGCCTCTGTCTAACCTCGATGCGCGCCTGCGTCGGCGCGTGCGCGAGGACATCCGCGACCTGCAACGCCGTCTCGGTCTCACGGTCGTCTACGTCACGCACGACCAGGCCGAGGCGCTTGCGGTCTCCGACGTCGTGGTGGTGATGCGTGAGGGCCGGATTGCGCAGATCGGTTCGCCGCGCGAGCTCTACGATGCGCCTGCCGACCCGTTCGTCGCCGACTTCATGGGCGAGGCGAACGTCATCGAGGCCGAGGTGACCCCAGGTCCCGACGGTTCCGCACGCCTCGTCGTCGGCAACCATGCTCTCGACGTGCCCCTGACCCGGCAGGCATCCGGACGCGTGCGGCTCGCGGTGCGGCCGGAGGCGATCCGGCTCATGCTGCCCAACGGCGCGGCCGGGCTTCCCGGCACGGTGCGGCGCGCGGTCTTCGTCGGCGGACAGATGGAATACGAGATCGACACGGCAGCGGGGCAGCTGTTCGCCACCGCGCCCTCCACCGAACCGCCAGTTTCCGCCGGAGCCTCAGTTTCCCTCGGTTTCCGCCGCGCCATTCCGCTCGGCTGAAGCGAGCCGGCGGCGCGATGCAGCGCCGGGGGCACCGCCCGGCGCGCGGGACAGGTAAGCGTCTTGCATAAAATTCCGTCAGATGCCCTCAGCGACCGCCGTTTCCGTAGGCAGGGCGAGGCGTTGCGCGATCCTGATCATGCTTTCGCGCCGTGGCATGCAGCGTGCTCCCCCGCATCGTCGAGCGGCCGTCCCTGTGTTGCGTCAGGATCGAAGGCGACGACATCGACCAGGCGGACACCGGCCTGCTCACCCTGAGGTTCGAGGAGGCCATTGCCCATGCCACGACTGTCCCGTCGCTCCCTGCTCGCTGGCACCGCGGGCGCGATTGCCGCATCCACCCTCGCCGCTCCTTTCGTGCGCGCGCAGCCGGCGCCGATCCGCATCGGCGTCCTGCACTCGCTCTCCGGCACGATGGCGATCAGCGAGACGACGTTGCGCGACGTCATGCTGATGCTGGTTGAGGAGCAGAACAAGAAGGGCGGTGTGCTCGGCCGCCGCATTGAAGCGGTGGTGGTCGACCCCGCTTCGAACTGGCCGCTGTTCGCCGAACGCGCGCGCGAGCTGATCAGCGTGCATCGCGTCTCCGCCGTGTTCGGTTGCTGGACCTCGGTCTCGCGCAAGTCCGTGCTGCCGGTGTTCGAGGAGCTGAACAACATCCTCTTCTACCCCGTGCAGTATGAGGGCGAGGAATCGAGCCGCAACATCTTCTACACCGGCGCGGCGCCGAATCAGCAGGCGATCCCGGCGGTCGACTACCTGATGAACGAGGAGAAGGTGCAGCGCTGGGCGCTGCTCGGCACTGACTATGTCTACCCGCGCACGACCAACCGCATCCTCGACGCCTACCTCAAGTCGAAGGGCGTGGCGGCAGACGATATTTTTGTCAACTACACGCCGTTCGGCCACTCGGACTGGCAGTCGATCGTGGCGCAGGTGAAGCGATTCGGTTCGGCCGGCAAGAAGACGGCCGTCGTCTCGACCATCAATGGCGACGCCAACGTGCCCTTCTACAAGGAACTCGCCAACCAGGGCATCAAGGCGACCGACATCCCGGTCGTTGCCTTCTCGGTCGGCGAGGAGGAGCTCGCCGGCATCGACACCGGCCCTCTGGTCGGTCACCTCGCCGCGTGGAACTACTTCATGAGCGTCGATACGCCCGAGAATAAGGCGTTCATCGAGACCTGGCACAAGTTCATCCGCAACCCCCGCCGTCCCACGAATGATCCGATGGAGGCGCACGTCATCGGCTTCAACATGTGGGTGCAGGCGGTGCAGAAGGCCGGCGCGCCAGACCCCGACCCGGTGATCGATGCGATGATCGGCGTTGCCGTGCCGAACCTTACCGGCTCGATCGCAGCCATGATGCCGAACCACCACATCACCAAGCCCGTGCTCATCGGCGAGATCCAGGCCGATGGTCAGTTCAACGTGGTCTGGCAGACGAGGGGGACGGTGGTCGGCGACGAGTGGTCCGACTACCTCGAGGGGTCGAAGGACCTGATTGCGGATTGGCGTGCACCGATGCGTTGCGGCAACTTCAATGTCCGCACCGGGCGCTGCGGCGGACAGGGCTGACGGGCGTTCGGGTCTCGGCCGTGGCGGGCCGAAGCGTGTCGGCCCGCCACGCGCCTCCCTTCCGTAGGGTTGCGATGGGCCTTCTCCGCCCCCTCGTCCTCTCGCTGGCGCTTCTGATCTTCGGCGCGCTGGGCCAGGTGCCGGCCGCCCGGGCCCAGCACGGCGGAGACGATCCCGTGGCGGCGATCGCCGCTGCCTCGGGGTTCGATGAGCTTGCCCGGGCAATCGATCGCCTCGCCGTCTCCGGCCACCCGCAGGCTCTGGCGGTCGTCGAGGCCTTGCGTGCGGGAACGCTCGGCGTGCGCGCCGCCGATCGCGCCCTTCTGTGGCGCGATGGTGAGGGCCGCTTCCGCGATGCGGCGACGGGCGCGATGGTGGAAGGGATCAACCCGCGCGAGGTCCGCCCAATCCGTGTGAACAACCGCGTTCGGCGGTCGCTCGACGCCGCGCTTGGTGCGCTTCAGCTCACCTCGCCGGATCCGCGCATCCGTCTCGCCGCTGCGGAACGCGTGTTTCGAGCCCGCGACCCTGAAGCGATCCCCGCGCTCGAGGCGCAGATCGCGCGCGAGACCGACCCGCGCATCCGCCGCGTTATGGAGGGGGCGAGGGCTGCTGCCGTGCTCGCCTCGGACCGCGACGTGGCGGCGAAGGTGGAGGCGGTGGCGACGATCCGCAACCGCTATGACCTCGATGCGCGCGGCCTGCTCGCCTCCGTGCGCGACCAGCCGCCTGAGGTCATGGACGCAGCTGCCGCCGCCATCCGCGCCATCGATCGGCATCTCGCTCTCGTGCACGCCGCCCAGGATGTCGTCTTCGGGCTTTCGCTCGGTTCCGTCCTGCTGCTCGCCGCCATCGGGCTTGCCATCACCTTCGGCGTGATGGGGGTGATCAACATGGCGCACGGCGAGATGGTGATGATCGGTGCCTACACGACCTTCGTGGTGCAGGACTGGATCCGCGACAGCGCGCCGCAACTCTTCGACATCTCGCTGTTCATCGCTTTGCCGCTGGCGTTCTGTGTTGCTGCTCTTGCCGGTGTCGTGATCGAGCGCACGATCATCCGCTTCCTCTATGGCCGGCCTCTCGAAACGCTGCTCGCCACCTTCGGTCTGTCCTTGATCCTTCAGCAGGCGGTGCGCGTGCTCTTCGGCCCGAACAATCGCGAGGTTGGCAACCCTTCCTGGATGAGCGGATCGATCGAGCTGTTCGAGCTGACGCTGACGCGCAACCGTGTCGCCATCATCCTCTTCGGTTTCGCGGTGTTCTTCGCCCTCCTCCTTGTCATCCGCCGCTCGCGGTTCGGTCTCGAGATGCGGGCGGTGACGCAGAACCGGCGCATGGCGGGCAGCATGGGCATCCGCACGCCTTGGGTTGACAGCCTGACCTTCGCCCTCGGGTCAGGTGTCGCTGGGCTTGCCGGGGTGGCGCTGAGCCAGATCGACAATGTCAGCCCCAACCTCGGTCAGGGCTACATCATCGACAGTTTCATGGTTGTCGTGTTCGGCGGGGTGGGCAACCTCTGGGGCACGCTGGTTGCGGCCTACACTTTGGGGATTATCAACAAGCTGCTCGAACCGTTCGCCGGGGCGGTGCTCGGCAAGATCGCCGTGCTCGTGCTGCTCGTCCTCTTCATCCAGGTCAAGCCCCGTGGGCTCTTTCCGCTCAAGGGGCGGGCGGTGGAGGCGTAAGTCATGCTGCGCGCTCTGATCGGCGATCGCGCGGTTGTCGCGGTAGCGGGCTTTGTTCTTGCCGGGGCGATCGTCATTGCCTTCGCCAACCAGGCGCTGCCGCCGACGCATGATCTCCATGCCTCCATCTTCGCCGTCGGGCTGATCGGCAAATATCTCTGCTTCGCGCTCCTTGCCCTGGCGATCGATCTCGTCTGGGGCTACGCCGGCATCCTCTCCCTTGGTCACGGCGTGTTCTGGGGGCTCGGCGGGTATGCCATGGGAATGCATCTGATGCGGCTGATCGGGCCGCGCGGCGTCTACGGGCACCCCGTCCTGCCTGACTTCATGGTGTTTCTGAACTGGACGGAGCTTCCCTGGTACTGGCGCGGTTTCGACCAAGTCTGGTTCGCGCTGCTGATGGTCGTTCTCGTCCCGTCGGTGTTCGCCTTCGTCTTTGGCTGGCTCGCCTTTCGCAGCCGGGTGAGCGGTGTCTATCTCTCCATCATCACGCAGGCGCTCACCTACGCCACCATGCTCGCCTTCTTCCGCAACGACATGGGCTTCGGCGGCAACAATGGGCTGACCGACTTCCGCGAGCTCTTCGGCTTCTCCCTGCGCGACGACGGCATGCGGGTGGGGCTGATGCTCGCCTCGGCGCTTGCCGTGGTGCTGGGCTTGGCCCTCTGCCGCCTCATGGTCGCAAGCCGCTTCGGCAAGGTGCTGATCGCCGTGCGCGATGCGGAAAGCCGCGTGCGCTTTCTCGGCTATCGCCCCGAGGCGTACAAGCTCGCCGCCCTCGTCGTCTCCGCCGCGCTGGCCGGCATCGCGGGAGCCCTCTACGTCCCGCAGGTCGGCATCATCAACCCGAGCGAATTCGCCCCCACCTTCTCCATCGAAGCCGTCATCTGGGTCGCGGTCGGCGGACGCGGCACGCTTGCCGGTGCGGTGGTCGGCGCGGTGCTGGTCAATGCGCTCAAGTCCTGGTTCACCACCGCGATGCCCGACCTTTGGCTCTTCGCTTTGGGCGGGCTGTTCATCCTCGTGACTCTCCTGATGCCCAAGGGGGTGCTCGGCCTGATCTCATCCTTGCCTGCCGCCTTCCTCCGTCGCGGCGTGATCGCGGCGCACCCGGCATGACCGAGGCGGCCGTTCTTCCCTCAGGCGCGCTCGCTGATCCGCCGCAGGCGCCGACCTTGCTCTATCTTGACGGCATCACCGTCAGCTTCGACGGCTTTCGTGCTCTCGACAGCCTCTCTCTCATCCTTGCTCCAGGCGACATGCGCGCCGTCATCGGGCCGAATGGTGCGGGCAAGACGACGATGATGGACGTGATCACCGGCAAGACCCGTCCGGATTCGGGCCGTGCCCTGTTCCGCGACGAGCACGATCTCACGCGGCTTGACGAGGCCGCCATCGCCGAACTCGGCATCGGGCGGAAGTTCCAGAAACCGACCGTGTTCGAAACGCAGACCGTGTGGACCAACGTGCTCCTGGCACTCGCCGGCGACCGTCGCGCGCGCCACGCCTTCCGCTTCGGCGAGACGGCGGAGGAGCGCGAGCGGATCGCGGCGGTGCTCGCCACCGTCCGTCTGCTTGAGCATCGCCATCGTCTAGCGGGGGGGCTCTCGCATGGGCAGAAACAGTGGCTCGAGATCGCCATGCTGCTCGCCCAGGACCCAGAGCTCCTTCTTGTCGACGAACCGGTGGCCGGCATGACCGATGCCGAGACGGAACAGACGGCCGAGCTTCTGGTCGCGATCAACCGCGACCACAGCGTGATCGTGGTCGAACACGATATGCACTTCGTCCGCGCGCTTGGTTGCCGCGTCACCTGCCTGCACGAGGGCCGCGTTCTGGCCGAGGGCTCGATCGATCGTGTCAGCAACGACCCGCGCGTCATCGAGGTCTATCTCGGGCGCTGAGGGAGGAGTGGTGCGCAGCGGGAAAAACGGGCCTGGGGCTGGCATCGTTGGTGGAGAAGCGTGAGTGATGCTTGAGGTGCGGGGGGTCGATCTCGCCTACGGAGCGGCACGTGCACTGCGCGCTGTCTCGCTCACCGCGCACATCGGCTCGGTCACCTGTATTCTCGGCCGCAACGGCACCGGCAAGACGAGCCTCTTGCGTGCGGTTACGGGCACGCACCCGGTGGCGCGCGGCAGCATTCTCTGGCAGGGCGAGGACATCACGCGGCTCTCGTCGTGGGAGAGGGCGCGGCGTGGCATCGCCTCCGTGCCGCAGGGGCGCGACATCTTCCCGCTCCTCTCCGTGCGCGAAAATCTGGAAACCGGCTTCGCTCTGCTGCCGCGACGCGAACGCCGCATCCCTGATGAGGTGTTCGCGCTCTTTCCCGTGCTGAAGACCATGCTCAAGCGCCGCGGTGGTGATCTCTCGGGCGGGCAGCAGCAGCAGCTCGCCATCGCGCGCGCTTTGGTGATGCGCCCTCGCCTCCTTGCCCTCGATGAACCGACGGAGGGCATCCAGCCCTCGATCATCAAGGACATCGCGCGCGTGATCGCCTACTTGCGCGATCGCGGCGACATGGCGATCCTGCTTGTCGAGCAGTATTTCGACTTCGCGCGGGAACTCGCCCAGTCTGTTGTGGTGATGGACCGCGGCGAAGTGGTGCTGAGTGGGCCGCTCGCCTCGCTTGACGAGGGCGAAGTGCGGCAAAGACTGATGGTGTGAGTGTGATCGTGCACCGCTTCAACACCGTCGCGGCGATTGGGCGAAGTGTAGCGAAGACTGATGGGGTGAGTGTGATGGCGGCGGCTTGGAACGCGCTGCCGCGGCATGGCACCGTGTGGGGGCCGGGTGGCCTGGTCAGCACGCCACGCTGTTACGCCCTGAACCGTTCAGCGCGAGGGAGGAGTTGGTTGCGCATGGTCGATGCCGCTCAGGCCGGCACGGGGCACCTTGCGCGATCTGCCGGGCGGCTCGCGCTTTCCTTCCGCCGTCGTGGCGCGCGCACCGTTCTGTTTGAACGGGCCGAGGCAGGGGCGCTCAGGGTGCGGCTGCCGCGGCATGAGCCCCACACGCCCCCTGTCGCTGTGACGCTGAACAATGCCGGCGGCCTTGCCGGTGGGGACGATCTTGCCATCACCGTGCGCTGGGAACGCGGCGCTGCGGCCGCAGTTGCCTCCGCCGCCGCCGAGCGCGTCTATCGCGCCCGCGCCGAAGATGCTCCAGCGCGCGTGCGCGTCCGCCTCGAGGTGGCTGCCGAGGCCTCCGCCACCTGGCTGCCGCAGGAGACGATCCTGTTCGATCAAGCCAAGCTCGATCGCGAGACCCGCATCGCTCTGGCAGACGGCAGTCCGAGTTTCGTCGGAGTCGAGGCGGTGGTGTTCGGCCGGCTCGCGCGCGGCGAGGTGATGCGAACGGGGATGTTGCGTGATCGCATCGTCCTCGAGCGCGCCGGGCGGCCGGTTCTGATCGACCCGACACGGCTTGCCGGGAACGTCGCCGCAGCGCTCGACCGCCCCGCTGTCGCCGGCGGGGGCCGCGCCGTCGCTGTCATCCTCGCCGCCGGGCCTGAGGTCGCGGCCCTGGTCGAGCCTCTGCGCGACGTCCTCGCCCACGCGCCTGACGGTGTGGAGCACGGTGCCTCCGCTTGGGACGGGATCCTGTTCGCCCGCCTCGTTGCAGCGGATGGGCTTTCGCTCCGCCGCACGCTGATCGATGCCCTTGCGATCCTTCGCCCGGGGCAGCATCTTCCCCGCGTCTGGCAGTGCTGATGGGCCTCCGATGAACCTCTCTCCGCGCGAAAAGGACAAGCTTCTGATCGCCATGGCTGCGATGGTGGCGCGACGAAGGCTCGAGCGGGGGCTGAAACTCAATCATCCGGAAGCGGTGGCTTTGATCTCGGATTTCGTTCTCGAGGGCGCACGCGACGGGCGGTCGGTCGCCGAGCTCATGGAGGCTGGCGCGCATGTGCTGACGCGCGATCAGGTGATGGAGGGGGTTGCGGAGATGATCCACGACGTCCAGGTGGAAGCGACCTTTCCCGACGGCACCAAGCTCGTGACCGTGCACGAACCGATCCGCTGAGAGGCGGCGATGATCCCCGGCGAAGTCATCCCCGCCTCCGGCGAGATCGTGCTGAACGAAGGAACGGAGGCGATCACGCTGCTCGTCTCCAACACTGGCGATCGCCCCATTCAGGTCGGTAGCCACTATCATTTTGCCGAGACAAACCCGGCACTCTCCTTCGACCGCGCGGCGGCGCGCGGGCGGCGGCTCGACATTCCCTCCGGCACCGCCGTTCGTTTCGAACCCGGTCAGACGCGGGAGGTGCGTCTCATTCCCTACCGCGGCGCTTGGCGGGTGGTCGGCTTCCGGGCAGCGGTGATGGGAGCGCTCTGAGCATGCCGCGCACCATCTCCCGCGCGGCCTATGCCGACATGTTCGGCCCCACGGTGGGCGATCGCGTCCGGCTCGCCGACACCGACCTCATCGTCGAGGTGGAGAAGGACTTCACCATCTACGGCGAGGAGGTGAAGTTCGGCGGCGGCAAGACCATCCGCGACGGCATGGGCCAGAGCCAGGCCACCAGTGCCGAGGGCGCGATGGACACCGTCATCACCAACGCGCTGATCATCGACCACTGGGGCATCGTCAAGGCCGATGTCGGGATCAAGGACGGTCGCATCGCCGCCATCGGCAAGGCAGGCAACCCGGATGTTCAGCCCGGCGTGACGATCGTCATCGGGCCGGGCACGGAGATCATCGCCGGCGAAGGCAAGATTCTCACCGCGGGCGGCATCGACGCTCATATCCACTTCATCTGTCCGCAACAGGTCGAGGACGCGATCGCTTCGGGCATTACGACCATGCTCGGCGGCGGCACGGGCCCCGCGACCGGAACCGCCGCCACCACCTGCACGCCGGGGCCTTGGCACATCGCGCGTATGCTTCAGGCCGCCGAGGGGTTTCCCGTCAATCTGGGCTTCGCTGGCAAGGGCAATGCCTCGCGTGCCGCCCCGCTCGAGGAGATGCTGCGCGCCGGGGCCGCCAGCCTGAAGTTGCACGAGGATTGGGGCACCACCCCCTCCGCGATCGACACCTGCCTTTCGGTGGCGGATCGTTACGACGTCCAGGTGATGATCCACACCGACACGCTAAACGAAAGCGGCTTCGTCGAGGACACCATCGCCGCCTTCAAGGGCCGCACCATCCACGCCTTCCACACCGAAGGCGCGGGTGGCGGGCACGCGCCTGACATCATAAAGGTGGCTGGCTTGCCCAATGTGCTGCCCAGCAGCACCAACCCGACCCGCCCCTTCACGGTGAACACCATCGACGAGCATCTCGACATGCTGATGGTGTGCCATCACCTCGACCCCGCGATCCCGGAGGACGTCGCTTTCGCGGAAAGCCGGATTCGGCGTGAAACCATCGCCGCCGAGGACATCCTGCATGATCTCGGCGCCTTCTCCATCATGGCCTCCGACAGCCAGGCGATGGGCCGCGTGGGCGAGGTGTGGATCCGCACCTTCCAGACCGCGCACAAGATGAAGGTCCAGCGCGGGCGTCTGCCCGAGGAAAAAGGCGACAACGACAATGTCCGCGTGCGCCGCTACATCGCCAAGGTCACCATCAACCCCGCCATCGCGCAGGGGATGAGCCACCTGATCGGGTCCGTTGAGGCGGGCAAGCTCGCCGATCTCTGCCTCTGGAACCCGGCCTTCTTCGCCGTCAAACCGGATCTGGTGCTGAAGGGCGGCATGATCGTGCGCGCCGCGATGGGTGATCCGAACGCCTCCATCCCCACGCCGCAACCGGTTCATGATCGGCCGATGTTCGCTGCCTTCGGCGCCGCTCTCGCCGCCACCTGCGTCACCTTCGTCTCGCAGGCCGCCATCGAGGCCGAAGTGGCGCGTCGCTTGGGGCTTCGCCGCATAGTCGAGCCGGTGCGCAACACACGCGGTGGGATCGGCAAACGGTCGATGATCCTGAACGACGCGACACCGATGATCGAGGTCGACCCCGAAACCTACGAGGTGCGGGCGGATGGCGTGCTACTGACCTGCGAACCGGCCGCGGTGCTGCCGATGGCGCAGCGCTACTTCCTGTTCTGAGCGCGGCAGGCAAGGCAGCGCGCGGGAACGGGGCGCAAGGACGATGCGTCGGGCGATCGCGGTGCACAAGCGGGGGAGCTGGACCGGGCCGGCAGCGGACACGGCGGTGCTCGATCAGGCCCATCGCCATCGCCGGCGCATCACCTTCGACACTGTCTCCGGCGCGCGCGTGCTGCTCGATCTGCCCTGCCCCGCAAGGCTGCGCGACGGAGACGCGCTTGCCTGTGAGGATGGTACGCTGATTCTGGTGCGCGCGGCAGATGAGTCGGTGATGGATCTTTCCGCCCCCGACCCGGTCGCGCTCGTGCGCATCGCCTGGCATCTCGGCAACCGCCATCTTCCCGTGCAGGTCCTGCCCGATGGTTTGCGCATCCGCGCCGATCACGTGATCGCCGAGATGGTGCGCGGGCTCGGTGGCACGGTGACGGAACGATCGGCCCCCTTCGACCCGGAACCTGGTGCCTATGCGGGCGGCCATCACCACCATCATCACGACGATGAGGAGGCGTACGGTTCGCCTCGATCGCCAGGCCTGCTGGCGGGGGATCATGACCGCGGCGCCTGACCCGTCCGCTGCGCTCTGGCGGCTTCTGCTCTGGGCTTCGCCGGCCTTCCCGGTCGGGTCCTTCGCCCACTCGCACGGGCTTGAGTGGGTGATCGAGGCGGACGATGTGCGCGATGCGGCGACACTGCGCGACTGGATCGAGGATGCGCTCGCCTTCGGTGCCGGGCGGACGGATGCCATCCTGCTCGCCCACGCGCATCGCGCTGCCTCGGCGCGCGACACGACGGCACTCGCCGACCTCGCCGCCTTCGCTTCCGCCCTCGCGGCCGGGCGCGAACGACGCCTGGAAACGCTTAGCCAAGGCCGCGCCTTTGTCGCAGCGCTGGCCCCCTGGCCGGACGCGGCTTCGGCCCTTGCGGCCATCGATCCTGACGCGCTTGCTTACCCGGTCGCTTTCGGCGCCGCCTGCGGGGCTTCCCGCGTGCGGCTTTCCGACGCGCTGCTCGCCTATCTGCAGGCCTTCGCGGGGATGCTGGTGTGGGCGGCGGTGCGTGCCGTGCCGCTCGGCCAGACCGACGGGCTTCGCGTGCTGGGCGCGATCGCGCCGCACGCTGCGGCGCTGGCCGAGGAAGCGGCGGCAGCGCCGCTGGAGGCCATCGGCGGCGCTGCCTGGCTGTTCGACATTGCGGCGATGCGGCACGAAACCCAATATACGCGACTGTTCCGCAGCTGACGGAGGCGAGCATGCAGCGAGCGCACACGGGTCCGCTTCGGGTCGGCATCGGCGGCCCGGTGGGAACCGGCAAGACCGCGCTGATGGACGCCCTCTGCAAGCGTTTCCGGGATCGTTACGATATCGCCGCCATCACCAACGATATCTACACCAAGGAGGATGCGGAGTTCCTCACCCGCGCGGGCTCCTTGCCGCCCGAGCGCATCCTCGGCATCGAAACGGGCGGCTGCCCGCACACAGCCATCCGCGAGGACGCCTCGATCAACCTCGCCGGAGTGGCTGAAATCTGCCGGCGTTTCCCCAACCTCGGCCTGATCCTGATCGAATCCGGCGGCGACAATCTCGCCGCCACCTTCAGCCCAGAACTCGCCGATCTCACCATCTACGTCATCGACGTCGCAGCCGGTGACAAGATCCCGCGCAAGGGCGGGCCCGGCATCACGCGCTCTGATCTCCTGGTGATCAACAAGATCGATCTCGCCCCTCACGTTGGGGCGAGCCTCGAGGTGATGGAGCGCGATGCACGGCGCATGCGTGGCGATCGCCCGTTCGTCTTCACCAACATCCGTGCCGGGCTTGGGGTGGAGGAGGTGGCGCAGTTCATCGAGGAGCGCGGCGGGCTCGTCGCGCGAGAGGAGGTTGCAGCATGATCGCGATCGGAGTGCTTGTTGCGGGGATCGTCCTGGCCGCCGCGCCCGCGTTGGCCCATACCGGCCACGGCGAGACGACCGGCTTCGTGTCGGGACTTCTGCACCCGCTGGCGGGGCTGGATCATCTGACGGCGATGGTGGCGATCGGGCTTTGGGCGGGTCTTGCCGGTGGGCGGCGGGTTTGGGCGTGGCCCAGCTGTTTCGTCGCTGCGATGCTGGCGGGTGCGCTGGTCGGCTGGCAGGCAGTCGCACTGAGTGGGCTCGAGATCGCGATTGCCGTGAGTGTGCTCGCGCTTGGCATTGTCGTCGCCGCGGGCTGGCGAGCGCCGATCGCGCTCGGGCTCGCGCTGATCGCGGCCTTCGGGCTTGCGCACGGCTACGCGCACGGGGCGGAGGCGCCGGCGGACGGCAGTGGGCTCGCCTATGCGGTCGGTTTCGTGGTCGCCACCGCTGCATTGCACGCGGCAGGGCTTGCGCTTGCGCTCGCCCTGCGCCGGCCGGTGCTGGTGCGAGGGTTCGGCGTGGCGGTCGCTGCCTTCGGGCTCGCGCTCGTTGCGTCAGCCGGCGGGTTGGCGTGAGCCTCATGCCGGCGCGTTGACGCCGCTCGCGGGCGGAACCTTTCTGGCCTGATCGGTGCATGAGCGGGTGCGATGGCGCTGAACAAGCCGACCCATATCCGGCTGACCTCGCACCCGCAGGCCCTGCCGCACGCCTGGAGCCTCCGTTGGGGTGGGCGGAGCCCTGCCGAGCGCGGTCCCGTCATCGCCTCCGCCACCCGCCCGCAGGACCGCAACGTGATCGGCACTTATGGCGGGGCGTATGCACTCTACCGCGCGCTTGCCGTTTCTGCGGGTGCGTTGTCGCCTCTTGCGCGGCCTGATCTGACCAACACCCATCCTGTCATCGAGATCGGACCGTATCCACAATGGTCGGAGCCCGGAAAGATCGTCTCGCTCGACCCCTGGGGCCACCTGGTGGCTGAGGCCTTCGCAGACGCGATCGCGGAAGGGATCGATGTCCGGCCGACGATCGCGATCACCAAGGCGCGGCTCAACCTGCCGGAAATCAACGCCGAACTCGCCCGTGGCAGCCTGACGGCGGACAGGACAATCCTTCATCCGAACGGCGACATCTCGGTGGTGAAGGCAGCGATCGACCCCGTCTGGTGGCTGCCCGGCATCGCTGCGCGCTTCGGCGTGGCGGAGCATGTGCTGCGCCGCACGCTGTTCGAGCAGACAGGCGGCATGTACCCAGAACTCGTCACCCGGCCCGACCTTGAGGTGTTCCTGCCGCCGATCGGCGGCACCACCCTCTACATCTTCGGCGATGCCAGCGCGCTCGCCGATCCTTCGCGCCCCCTCACCTGCCGCGTGCACGACGAGTGCAACGGCTCGGACGTGTTCGGCTCCGACATCTGCACCTGCCGCCCCTATCTGCTGCACGGGATCGAGGAATGCGTCCGCACAGCGCAAGCGGGTGGGGTGGGGTTGATCGTCTACAACCGCAAGGAGGGGCGCGCGCTGGGCGAAGTGACCAAGTTCCTCGTCTACAACGCGCGCAAGCGGCAGGAGGGTGGTGACCGCGCCGACACTTATTTCGAGCGCACCGAATGTGTCGCCGGGGTGCAGGATGCGCGCTTCCAGCAATTGATGCCCGACGTGCTGCACTGGCTCGGCATCACGCGCATCCACCGTTTCGTCTCGATGTCGAACATGAAGTACGACGCTCTGGTTGCGCAGGGCATCGAGGTGATCGAGCGCGTGCCGATCCCGCCCGAGCGGATCCCGGCCGATGCTGCGGTGGAGATCGAGGCGAAAAAGGCCGCCGGCTACTTCGCGCCCCTGCCGCCGACAGAGGAGGAGCTTCGCCGCACCCTCGGCCGCCCCTTGGAGCGGATGTGAAGGACGCGCCATTTCCCGACGCGCGCGCCTTGCACACACCCGAAGCGGTGCGCGCCCGCGCGCGGGAGATGCTGGCCTTGGCGCGGGCCGATCGGACGCTCGCCTGGCGGGTGGAGGAGAGCCGGCTCGATGCGGTGGCAGACCGTGTTGCCGCGGTGACTCGCGCCACCTTCCCCGATCTTGCCGTGCCGCTGCACGCGCGGTGGCGGCACTTCGTGTCCGGCGGGCGCGACCTCTGGGCGGAGGCTGTGGCGGCTTTGGGCCTTGTCGGCGACGATCTCGCCCGCGCGGCCTTCGACAGCGCGATCGTCTCCGTGCTGCTTGATGCCGGGGCGGGGCCGGGCTGGCGCTATTGCGCCGCTGACGGAACGATTCTTTCCCGATCCGAAGGGCTCGCCGTCGCCTCTCTGGAGATGCTGGCTGGCGGAGCGTTCTCGTCGCGTCGCCGCCCGCTGGAGGCGGACGCCGAGGGGCTTGTCGGCATCACCGCCGCCGCACTGGCCGACGGCTTGCAGGCGAGCGAAGGCAATCCGCTGGTGGGGCTGGAAGGCCGGGCCGCCCTGCTGCGGCGCCTCGGCGAGACTGTTGCCGCCGACCCCGCGCTCCGTGACCCCGCGGGGCGGGCGCGGCCTGGAGCGCTGTTCGATCTGCTTGCTGCTGGTGCCGACGGCGAAACGATTCTCTGCCGCGACATCCTCCTCGCCATCCTCGACCGCTTCGGCGCGATCTGGCCCGGGCGGATGACGGTGGGCGGCCTCGCCCTCGGCGATTGCTGGCCGCATCCCGTGCTCGGCCCGGTTCCCTTGCACAAGCTCCCGCAGTGGCTCGCCTGGTCGTTGATCGAGCCGCTGCGCGCGGCCGGCTTCTCTGTCGGCGGCACGGAAGCCCTGACGGGGCTTGCCGAGTATCGCAACGGCGGGCTGTTCGTCGATTCCGGCGTGCTCGTTCTGCGTGACCCGGCGGACGCCGAGCGCGAGCACGATGTCGGCTCGCCCCTCGTCGTCGAGTGGCGTGCGCTGACCGTCGCGCTGCTTGACGAGCTCGCTCCTCTCGTGCGCGTCCGCCTCGGCCTCGATGAGACGCGCTTTCCGTTCGGCGCGCTCCTGGAAGGCGGAACCTGGCGCACGGGGCGTGTGCTGGCGCGCGAGCGCCGCGCGGACGGAGGGCCGCCGATCCGTGTCGCCTCAGACGGCACGGTGTTCTGAACACGGGGAGGGGAGAAGCCATCATGGAAGGCGCCGTCGCGACGGCAATCGAGCAGGTGAACGTCGTCCGCCATCCTCTCGTGCAGCACAAGCTCACGCTCCTGCGCGACAAGGCGCGCTCGACGCAGGGCTTCCGGCGTCTGATGAACGAAATCGGCATGCTGCTCTGCTACGAGGTGACGCGCGATTTGCCGCTCGAGACGATCACCATCGAGACACCACTCGCTACCATGCAGGCGCCGATTCTCGCAGGGAAGAAGCTCGTTTTCGCGCCGATCCTGCGCGCCGGCGAAGGCTTCCTCGAGGGCATGCTGAGCCTGGTGCCTTCGGCGCGGGTGGCGCATATCGGGCTTTATCGCGACCCGAAGACCCTCGCCGCCGTCGAATATTACTTCAAAGCCCCTCCCGACGTCGCCGAACGCCTCGTCATTGTGCTCGACCCGATGCTCGCCACCGCCAACTCGGCGGTTGCGGCAGTTGATCGGCTGAAGGAGTGCGGCTGCCGCGAGATCCGCCTCGTCTGCCTGCTCGCCGCCCCCGAGGGCATCGCGCATTTCCACGGCCAGCATCCCGATGTGCCGATCTGGACCGCGGCGGTGGACTCCCATCTCGACGAGAAGGGCTACATCGTGCCCGGTTTGGGGGACGCCGGCGACCGCATGTTCGGCACGAAGTGAACCCGCCGCCCATGCTTGCGAAGGCTTTGCTTGCAAAGCTGATGAAAACACTCAGGAATCGTTCGGCATCAGGTCAGGCTGGAGGGGTGGCGTGGAACCGAAGGACACGACGACGAACGAGGCGTTCAAGGGCTTCACCAACTCGGCCTGCCCCTTTTTCCCTTGCCACAAGGGGGTGAAGGGCGAGTTCAACTGCCTGTTCTGCTACTGCCCGCTCATCGCCTACGAGTGTCCTGGCCCCTACACGGTGTTCACCGACAAGAACGGGGTTGTGCGCAAGGACTGTTCGGCCTGCATCCTGCCGCACGAGGGGCACCGCAAATCGTGGAACTTCATCCAGCGCTGGCTCGAATACCCTGTGCCGTGGTCGGGCAAGCCGCAGACCGATCCGCCGACGCGCCGCCCGCGTCCGCCCGGGCGGGAGAACGAGGGGCCGGACGACTGACCCGCGCGCTCACGCGCCAGAGGGCGCCGAGGCTGCGGGCGCAAAGAGGCCGGCCGCCTCGTCCAGCCTCTGCAGCAGGCGCTGGATGGCCCCCTCATCCGTATCGCTGACCGGGACGGGGTCGATGCACAACGCGCGCCATGCAAGGCCGCAGGCCGGGACCCCGATCTGCTCTGCAGCGATCAGCCCATCGGGGCTGGATGCATCGATTTCTCGGGCCACCAGGGCTGCCGCGGCGGCCGCGACACTGTCGACAACCACGGTGAGGGGGAGGCGTCGCGCCTCGACGATCGCCCCGGCCATGGCGGCGAGTTCCGCCGGGCAGAGGGAGGCGAGGGCGGCGATTCGGTCCGCCATCGCGTCGGCGCGGCGCACCCGCTCCTCGAGCGCGCGCACCCGTTCCGCGGCAATCGCGCCACTCTCGTCAGGCAAGGGCGCGACCACCGCCACCACCGGCGCGGGGACGAGGAGGGCGATCAAGGCCAACGCCGGTTCGATGGGCGCGTGCGGAGCCGGCAGCGCGATCACCCGAACGCCCCGTTCCCCGGCATTCTCGACCGCCCGGGCGCCGACGGAAATCGCCGTCGCGAAACATCCGATCGACTCCCGACTGCCAGGCGGCCGCGTGTCTCCCGCCTCTGGGACGGCGATGACCACGCTCTCCCCTGCCGGTCCAATCGTCCGCCTGTCCTTCTCGATGCCTTGCCGGTTCGTTCCGTCCTCGTCGTGGCGAAAGACCAGCCATCGTCTCGGCCTGGCGGCGGGGGAGAGCGTGTCCTGCGTCTCGGCAAGCCGGATGGCGAGCCCGATCAGCGCGTCATCGCTGGACTCAGCCTGCGTGGCGCGGGCGAACTCGGCGCGGGCAAGAGCGGCGAGGTCGGTGGCGAGGTCGGTCATGGCGCCGAGTGTGCCACGCCAGCCGACCCCGTGGCGTCGTCGCCCAGCCCGCAGAAGTGACGACTTGACTTGAACACCCCGAGGCTGACCGGGCGCGCCATGATCAGCGTGTCTTCGCCGCCCCGCTTCCGCTCCGCCCCGCGCCGAGGGCGCAACCACGCGAGGAGTGGCGACGCGGCGAGGCGATGGAAAGTGCGCGGTCTCATCCGTGGCGAACCCCCTGAAGCGACGAGCAACGCGATCGGCCTGCCCAACCACCTGGAACGCGGGCGGCGCAAGAAGTTAGGTCGCGCACGGGGACGCCCGCCTCCCTCATCCTGATCGGCATCCCCGATGTCTGGGCGAAGGCCGTGAGGGTCACACTCCTGGTTACCGTCCCGTGCGCGTACAAAGCGTTGCGTGCGGGCGCATCGTCGCGCGCGGAAGGAAGGCGAGCGGGATCGCCGGCTCAAAGGCGAGCGACCTCGGGGTCTCGCTCTCCGCCTCTATCGGCCGAGGCGACGACGAGGTCGCGGCCTGAGGCGGCGGGAGACAACCCGTTCATCGCCTCTCATAGCGGGCCATGCTGAGTGTGGGCAAGCCTTCCGCAGCTGAGGACAAGCTGTTCTGCAGCACCAGCCCGGGACGCCAACGCGGACGACCTTCGACCTGGTCTGCGCAAGG
>CALBEG010000031.1 GCA_937927455.1 uncultured Elioraea sp.
GCGCTCGCCCCGGCTCACGCGCGGGCGGGCTGCGCGGCCACATCGCGCCCCAGAGCGGCGAGGGCGGTGGCGACAATGTGCCGCGCGTTCAGCCCAGCCTTTTCATACTGCGCTGAAGGCTTGTCGTGATCGATGAAGAGATCGGGCAGCACCATCGGCCGCACCTTCAGCCCGGTCTCGAGCAGCCCAGCGTGCGCGAGTTCGTGCAGCACGAAGGAGCCGAAGCCGCCGATCGCGCCTTCTTCGATTGTGATCAGCACCTCATGTTCGCGGGCCAGGCGATGGATCAGAGCGCGATCGAGCGGCTTGGCGAAGCGCGCATCCGCCACCGTGGTGGAAAGCCCCCGTGCCGCCAGCTCGTCGGCAGCCTTCAGACATTCCTGCAGGCGCGCGCCGTAGGAGAGGATCGCGACGGTCGTCCCTTCGCGGATAATCCGTCCCTTGCCGATGGGCAGCACCTCGCCGCGTTCGGGCAGCGGCACGCCAACCCCCTCCCCGCGCGGATAGCGGAAAGCGATCGGGCCAGCGTCATGCGCCGCTGCGGTCGCCACCATGTGCACCAGCTCCGCCTCGTCTGCGGCCGCCATCAAAACCATGTTCGGCACGCAGCCCAAATAGGCGATGTCGAACGAACCAGCATGGGTCGCGCCATCGGCGCCGACCAGGCCGGCGCGGTCCATGGCGAAGCGCACGGGCAGGTTCTGCAGCGCGACATCGTGCACCACCTGGTCGTAGGCCCGCTGCAGGAAGGTGGAGTAGATGGCGACGAAGGGCTTCAGCCCCTCGCAGGCCATGCCGGCGGCGAAGGTGACGGCGTGCTGTTCCGCGATGCCGACGTCGAAGGTGCGGTGCGGAAAACGTTTCTGGAAAAGATCGAGCCCGGTGCCGGCGGGCATCGCCGCCGTGATGGCGACAATCGCAGGGTCGCGTTCCGCCTCAGCGATCAGCGCATTGGCAAACACTTTGGTGTAGGAGGGGGGGCCAGCAGCGGGCCTCGCCTGTTCGCCGGTGACGACGTTGAAGGTGGACACACCGTGATACTTGTCGGCAGCCTTCTCCGCCGGCGGGTAGCCCTTGCCCTTCTGGGTGACGACATGGACGAGGATTGGCCCGACGGCATCCTCCGCCTCGCGCACGTTGCGCAACACGGGCAGGAGGTGGTCGAGATTGTGCCCATCAATCGGGCCCACGTAATAGAAGCCCATCAGTTCGAAGAGCGTACCACCCGTCAGGATCGACTTCGCGATCTCCTCGGCGCGCTTGGCGGTCCGTTCGAACGGGCGAGGGAAACGCTTTGCCATCCGTGCGGCGACCTCGCGCAGCCCTGTGTAGGAGCGGCCCGAAAGTATGCGCGAGAGGTAGGCGCTCATCGCCCCAACGGGGGGCGCGATCGACATGTCGTTGTCGTTGAGGATGACGATCAGGCGCGACTTCATCGCACCCGCGTTGTTCATCGCCTCATAGGCCATGCCGGCGCTCATCGCGCCGTCGCCGATGACGCAGACCACGTGGCGCGTCTCGCCTTTGAGGTCGCGGGCCACCGCCATGCCGAGCCCGGCTGAAATCGAGGTGGAAGAGTGCGCGGTGCCGAAGGCGTCGTAATCGCTTTCGGATCTGCGCACGAAACCCGACAGCCCCCCGCCCTGACGAAGGGTGCGGATGCGCTCGCGCCGCCCGGTGAGGATTTTGTGCGGGTAGGTCTGATGCCCGACGTCCCAGATCAAGCGGTCGTGCGGCGTGTCGAACACGTGATGCAAGGCGACGGTGAGTTCGACGACCCCGAGCGAGGCGCCAAGATGGCCGCCGGTGATGGAGACCGCCTCGATGGTTTCGCGGCGCAGCTCGTCGGCAAGCTGTTTCAGCTGCTCGGTCGAGAAGTTGCGCAGGTCGGCCGGGTAGCGCACCCGGTCCAGCATCGGCTTCGGGGAGCCAGGGGTCATGGTCGTCATGCCTTGCGCGAGATCACGAACTCGACGAGTTCGCGCAACAGGTCTGCGCGCTCGTCGAAGGTGTCGAGATGGCCGATTGCCTGGTCGGCGAGAAAGCGCATGTGGGCGCGCGCACGCTCGAGCCCCATCAGCGACACCAAAGTCGCCTTGCCGGCGGCCTCGTCTTTGCCAGGAGTTTTGCCGATCTGCTCTGGCGTTCCGGTCGCGTCAAGGATGTCGTCGGCGATCTGGAAAGCCAGCCCCAAGTCGCGCCCATAGTGCGAGAGGGCGAGGAACTGCGGCCGCGGCGCCTTAGCAAGCATCGCACCGGCTTCGCAGCACCACGTAATCAGCCGCCCGGTCTTGAGGAGCTGCAGCCGGGTCACCTCATGTTCATTCAGCCTCGTGTCCTGCGCCAGCAAATCGATCATCTGCCCTCCCGCCATGCCGCGCGCTCCGGCGGCCTGAGCCAGAGAATGCACGAGGAGGGCGCGCACCGCCGGGTCAGAGTGCGTGTCATCGTCGGCCAAAACCTCGAACGCGAGCGCCTGCAGCGCATCTCCGGCCAGGATGGCGGTCGC
>CALBEG010000032.1 GCA_937927455.1 uncultured Elioraea sp.
GCTCACCCTGCCCGGGCGCAGCCTCATGCTGGTTCGCAACGTCGGCCATCACATGATGACGGACGCCGTGCTGGACGCAGTCGGCAACCCGATCCCGGAGACGTTCCTCGATGCGGCGATCACCAGCCTGATCGGCCTGCATGACCTCAAGGGCCTAGGCCGGTTCCGCAACAGCCGTGTGGGCTCCATCTACATCGTCAAGCCGAAGCTGCATGGACCGGCGGAGGTGGCGCTCGCCAACGATTTGTTCGCGCGGGTGGAAGATTTGCTCGGCCTGTCGCGCTTCACCCTCAAGATGGGCATCATGGATGAGGAACGGCGCACCAGCGTCAACCTCGCCGCTTGCATCCGCGCGGCAGCCGACCGCGTTGTGTTCATCAACACCGGCTTCCTCGACCGCACCGGAGACGAGATCCATACCGCGATGGAAGCGGGCGCAATGATCCGCAAGGGCGAGATGAAAAGCGCCGCCTGGATCCGCGCCTACGAGGACGGCAACGTCGATGTCGGCCTTGCCTGCGGCCTGCCGGGACGGGCGCAGATCGGCAAGGGCATGTGGGCGATGCCCGATCGGATGGCGGACATGCTCGCACAGAAGGTCGCGCACCCGAAGGCAGGCGCCAACACGGCCTGGGTCCCCTCGCCCACCGCAGCGACGTTGCACGCGCTGCATTACCACGAGGTGGACGTACTGGCGCGGCAGAAGGAGATCGCAGCGCAAGGGCCGCGCACGAAACTCGCTGACCTGCTGACGATCCCGCTGGCTGATCGGCCGAACTGGAACCCCGTCGATATCCGGGCCGAGCTCGACAACAATTGCCAAGGCGTCCTCGGTTACGTCGTACGCTGGATCGATCAGGGCATCGGCTGCTCCAAGGTGCCAGACATCAATGACGTCGGACTGATGGAGGACCGCGCGACGCTGCGGATCTCCTCGCAGCACATCGCGAACTGGCTGGCACACGGCGTGGTCAGCGAGGCGCAGGTGATGGAGACGCTGAAGCGGATGGCGGTTGTGGTCGATCGCCAGAACGCCGACGACCCTGCCTATCGACCGATGGCGCCGGCCTACGACGGCCCCGCCTTCCGCGCGGCCTGCGATTTGATCTTCAAGGGGCGGGTGCAACCGAACGGGTATACGGAGTTCCTCCTCACCGAGTGGCGCCGGGTCGCGAAACAGGCAGCGTGACGCCCCACACAAAACTTGAGTGATCTCAAAGTGGCGGCGCAAACACCAGCCACACGCCACCTGCGGCGATCACCGCGGTGACCGCCAAGGCCGTGACGAAAACAACCCCGTCGCGCTCCAGATAGCCGACCGCGAGCAGCAGTAGCGCAGCCCCGAACGGCACGCCGACAAAGGGGATGGGTACCGCCAACAGGAGCAAGGCAAGGGCAACGACGACCAAACCGGTCGCGCTCCTGGTCAGGGCGAAAGGCGTGAACCAGCGTGGCAGCACCCACCGCTCAAGCCAGAGGAGATAGGGCAGCACGGCCACGATGGACCGGCGCAACCTGACGATGCTGATTTGCTTGCGGCTGAGAAAAGGAGGAAAGACAGGTCTCGGCCGGCCCAGAATCATCTGCAGCCCGGGAACAAGCAGAAGAAGGCCGGCGAGCACACTCACCCCCGGAATAAAGGCGAGTGCGCCTAAGAAGGCGATGATGACGCCGAAGGAGCGTTCGCCAAGGCGGGATGTCAGCCACTCGATGGTGACTGTCTCGCCCTCCGCCTCATCGAACAATCGCTTCAGGCGGGCTGAGGTCGGTTCATGATCTCGTATCGCCTAACCTTCCTGCAGATCTGATCGGAGCGTGGGTCAGGCCGAACTTGGGACCCCCGCTTCAGCCAGAGCCTGTTTTTGCCGCTCAGCCACGGCCGCGACGTCGAAATCGGCGATCAGCTCGTGGAACATGCGATGCCAGTTGAGCTTGGCGCGCGTGCGCAGAAACACGCTGCCGAGCCCGATGGCGGCGCGATCCATGAGCAGGAACTCGCGCGGCGGCTTCACGCCGCCGATGCGCTTGAGCCCCGCGTGCACCTCAAGCGCCACCTTGCGGCCGAACTGCGGATCGTCCGATTCCTGGATCACCCGCTCACGGTCTTGCATCAGGGGTTCGTAGAGGAACTCGGCCCAGATGTTCAGCACCGCCATCTTCTCGCGGGTGAGGTCCTTGAACCCCCATACCGTATAGGCGTGGTGCGCCTTCTCCTCATCCTTGTCGCGGATCGCCTCGTAGAGGTCGATCACGCCGCGGATGAAGTGGGCGGGGAAGATGCGGATGCAGCCGAAATCGAGCAGGTTGACGGAATGGTCGGCCCGCGCCTGATAGTTGCCAAGGTGCGGATCGCCGTGGATGACGCCGTAGCGGTAGAGTGGCACGTACCACGCCTTGAACAGGCTCTTGGCGAGCCGGTTGCGCACCTCCTGCGGGGGGTCCTCCTCGATCACCCGCATCAGCGCGCGTCCGTCAAGCCACGTCATGGTGAGAAGGCGCGGTGTGCAGTAGCCCTCGATCGGCGTCGGCACATGCACGTCCGGGTCGCGTTCGAAGATCCGTCCATAAAGCCGCATCTGCGCGGCCTCGCGCGAATAATCGAGCTCTTCCCGAAGCCGCTCAGCGATCTCGGCGTAAAGCTCCTCCTGCTGGATCGCGTTGTCCATACGCCGATAGAGCGCCATGGCGAGCTTGAGTTGGCGGAGGTCAGCCTCCACCACACTCGCCATGTCTGGGTATTGCAGCTTGCAGGCCACCCCTCGCCCATCAGGAAGGGTCGCACGATGCACTTGGCCGAGCGAGGCGGCGGCGGCCGCCTCTCGGCCAAAGGAGGCGAACTTCGCCTGCCAGTCCGGCCCGAGTTCCGCCTGCATGCGCCGGTTCACGAACGGCCAGCCCATCGCCGGCGCGTTCGCCTGCAGCTGCGACAGTTCTGCGGCGTATTCCTGCGGCAGCGCATCGGGGATCGTGGACAGGAACTGGGCCACCTTCATCAGCGGACCCTTGAGCCCGCCGAGGATCGCCTTCAGCTCCGTCGCATGCTCGGCGCGATCGGTCTTGAAGCCGAACAGCCGTTCGCCCGCCACGCGCGCGGCGATGCCGGTCACCGCGCCCGAGGTGCGAGCAAGCCGCTTCAGCTGACCGAAGACCGACGCCCTCTCCTCAGCCCCCCGCGCCCTCTCGGCCATCGCCTGCTCCGCCATCAGGGCATATCCTTCTCAAGTTCGTCGATGAAGCCCGCGATCACATCAAGCCCCTTCCTCCAAAAGGCGGGGTCTGACGCATCGAGGCCGAAAGGTGCGAGCAACTCCCGGTGCCGCTTGGTCCCGCCCGCGCGCAGAAGGTCGAGATACTTCGCCTCGAAGCCAGGGTGCCCCTCGCGATAGAGCTGGTAGAGCGCGTTCACCAGGCAGTCGCCAAAGGCGTAGGCGTAGACGTAGAACGGGCTGTGGATGAAGTGTGGGATGTAGGCCCAGTAGAAGCGGTACTCATTAGCGAATCGGAAGGCGGGGCCGAGGCTTTCCGTCTGCACCGAGAGCCAGATCTCGCCCAGGCGGTCGGCCGGCAATTCTCCGGACCGACGCTCGGCATGCACCTGCTGTTCAAACCGGTAGAAGGCGATCTGACGCACCACCGTGTTCAGCATGTCCTCAACCTTGCCGGCAAGAAGGACACGACGCCGGCGCGCATCCTTCTCCTCGTTCAGCATCGCGCGGAAGGTGAGCATTTCCCCGAAAACCGAGGCAGTCTCGGCGAGAGTGAGCGGGGTGGAGGACATCAGGTAGCCGTTGGAGGCGGCGAGGATCTGGTGCACGCCGTGGCCAAGCTCATGGGCGAGCGTCATGACATCGCGGGCACGCTCATGATAATTGAGCAGCAGGTAGGGATGCGCTGACGGAACCGTTGGGTGCGCGAAGGCGCCCGGCGTCTTGCCTGGCTTGAGCCGGGCATCGATCCAGGCGTTGCTGAAGAAACGGTCCCCGATGTCGGCGAGTTCCGGCGAAAACGCGCGGTAGGCGGCGCGCACGCGACGTGTGGCCTCCTCCCAGGGGATCTTACGGTCATCATCCTCTGGCAAAGGGGCGTTGCGGTCCCAATACTCGAGCCTGTCAAGCCCGAGCCAGCGCGCCTTCAGCAGATAGTAGCGGTGCGACAGCCGAGGATAGTCGGCGGTAACGGCTGAAACGAGCGCCTCGACAACCTCATCCTCCACCATGTTGGCGCGGTTGCGGAAGCTCTCAGGGCGCGGGTAGCTGCGCCACGTGTCGATGATCTCCTTGTCCTTGGCCAGCGTGTTGGTGATCAGGCTGAACAGTCGAATATTGCGCCCCAGGGCGGCGCCGATGGCACGCGCAGCGGCCTCGCGCCGAGCCCGGTCTGGGTCAGAAAGGCGGTTCAACGCATCGGACAGGGTGAGATCGGTCCCCTCCACCGGGATACGCAGATCGGCCAGCGTCTCATCGAACAGCCGGTTCCACGCCGCCCGACCGGTGACGTCCTTTTCGTGCAAGAGCCTCTCGAGCTCGTCCGACAGCTGATGCGGGCGGAAGACGCGCAAATCGCGCAGCCAGGGCTGCCAGCGCGCGAGCGGGCTGCCGCGCATCTTTGCCTCGAGCTCGCCGTCTTCAAGTCGGTTGATCTCGAGCGTAAAGAAGATGAGGTTGGACGAGATCGCGGTGACCCGTTCGTTACAGCCCTGGTAAAACCGGCCGATGTTCGGGTCGGTTGCGTCCTCAGCGAAGACGAGCTGGGCAAAGGACATCACGCGGCCGAGGAGTTCCTCGATCCGCTCGAAGGTGGCGATCGCCTCGGCAAGCTCTGTCCCAGACAGGTCAGAAACCCTGCCGCGGTAAGTGTCGGAAAATCTGCGTGCTTCGGCCTCTGCCCGGTCCAGATCCGCCTTGATTTGCGGAGCGTCCATCCCCGCATAGAGATCTCTGAGATCCCAAGCCGGCAGGGCCGACGGTTCAGCCTGGGCGACGGGAGCTTCAGGCGCAGACGTTGGCATCATCGGACGAAGTGGCACGGAAGAATCCTGCACAGGAACACCTAGCGCGGATATGGCACGGGAGGCGGGGCGCGCAACCGGCTTAGGCGGCTCTGCTGGTCGCAAGGTAGCGAGGAGTAGTCAGGTGACAGCGTCCTATCCTGATTGGCCGAACTGCGCGACGATGATGTTCGAGCGCGCCCGCATCTGGGCGGCCCGGCCGGCCTTGTGGTCGAAACGGGACGGCAGTTGGTACCCGATGATCTGGGACGAGGTCGGCCGACGCGCCGCCGCCCTCGCGCGCACCTTGCGTGCCCGCGGCGTGGCTCCAGGCGACCGGGTGCTGATCGTGTCCGAAAACCGCCCCGAGTTTCCGATCGCGGATACGGCTGTGATGGCGCTGCGGGCGATCTCCGTTCCCACCTACACCACCAACCTTCCGGCCGATCACGCCCACATCCTCCGCGACTCGGGGGCGCGCGTCGCCATCGTCTCCACCGCCGCCCTCGCCCAGCGCGTCCTCGAAGGCGCCCGCCTTGCCGACGGGCTGGACCTGCTGATTATGATGGACGACCCCGGCGATACGGGCGGCGTTCCCATCCTCACCTGGAGCCAAGCCACCGGTGCGCCGGAACTGATGCACGACATCGCCGCCGAAGCTGCGCTCATCCCGCCCGAACAGACCGCCTGTCTGATCTACACGTCCGGCACCGGGGGGGTGCCAAAGGGGGTGATGCAGCCGCACCGCGCCATCCGCGCCAACTGTCGAGGTGCGTGGGAGCTTCTTTGGCCGCTCGATCTCACGTTCAACGACGAGACCTACCTCTCCTTCCTCCCCCTGTCGCACGCCTACGAGCACACATGCGGGCAGTTCTTCCTCCTCTCTATCGGCGCCAACATCTTCTATTCCACGGGTGCCGAACGGCTGGCTGCCGAAATGGCCGAGGTGCGGCCAACCGTGATGACCGCGGTGCCCCGTTTGTTCGAGGTGATCCGCGACCGGATCCTGCTTCAGGTCGAACGCCAGGGCGGGTGGCGCAAGCGCGCGTTCGACCTCGCGCTCGCGGCGGGGCTCAAGCGCGTGCGGGGCGAGCCGCTCGGCGCTCTCGCCCTTCTCGACCCGCTGCTTGATCGCCTCGTGCGGGCCAGGGTGCGCGCCCGGTTTGGCGGACGGCTAAAGGGAATCATGTCAGGGGGCGCACGGCTTGATCCCGAGGTCGGCCGCTTCTTCCTCGCCCTCGGCGTGCCCATCCTGCAAGGCTACGGCCAGACCGAGGCAGGGCCGGTGATTTCCGCCAATCCGCCCGGCCTGATCCGCATCGAGACCGTCGGCAGGCCCCTGCCCGGGGTCGAGGTCAGGATTGCCGAGGATGGCGAGATCCTGGTCCGCGGCGACCTCGTCATGCAGGGCTACTGGAACAACCCCGAAGCCACCGCCGCCGTCCTCAAGCCCGATGGTTGGCTGCACACAGGCGACATCGGCCATGTCGACGAAGGCTACCTGGTCATCACCGACCGCAAGAAGGACGTCCTCAAGACCTCGGCAGGCGAAATGGTGAGCCCCGCCCGCGTCGAGGGCGTGCTGATGCGCAGTCCTGCGATTGCCCAGGCAGTGGTGGCAGGAGACGGGCGACCGCATTTGGTGGCTCTGATCGTGCCTGCTGAGACCGCGGACGAGGCGGCGGTGGCGCTGGCGGTGGAGACCGCAAACAAGCAACTCGCCGTGCACGAGCGAATCCGGCGGTGGACGATCGTGCCCCCCTTCACGCTCGACAATCAGTTGCTGACCCCCACCCAGAAAGTGCGGCGCAGTGCGGTGCTGACCCGGTACGCGGAGGCGGTGGCCTCGCTCTACCGCTGAGGCTTCCCGTCGCCCCTACGCTGCCTTGGCGGTCCGGACGGCTCCTCCCGTCGGGCATGGAAGCCCTTGGGCGTCCTGGAATACGCCGCTTCTGCATCAGCCTCAGGCGCGTTGCGATGACGGAGACGGACACACCACTCGGGGTGACGGCACGCGTCTGGCTCGTGCCGGGGCTTGCGTTCAGTCTCGCTGCCCAGCCTGCCCCCGTCCGCACGGGTCGGGCACCGTCGGCAGGGTGCGC
Source organism: uncultured Elioraea sp. (assembly GCA_937927455.1). Lineage (GTDB taxonomy): Bacteria > Pseudomonadota > Alphaproteobacteria > Acetobacterales > Acetobacteraceae > Elioraea. The sequence goes on from CALBEG010000032.1 coordinate 7,090, forward strand.
CCGCCCCGGTTGCGGGTCTCCCGTATCCGGCAGCCAGGACAGACGCCCCGCCGGGTCGAACCCTGCAGCCGCCACCGCGGATCGCGTCTTCGCCATCACCCTCACTGACCGATCCTCCAGCCTGTCTCGCGCACGCTTCGGTGCAGCGTCCGTTTGGTCTGGTTGCGGTTCGAGGCCCGGGCCCACCACCCTTCCGCACGGCTCCCGCTCAAACGAGCCGCCCCCTCAGGATTGGTCAACCTCGTTCAAAGACTGATTTACATCAAGTTTTTTGACAGTTCTCACTTGACCCAACGCAAGGCCGACTTTTGGCGGAGCGTGCTTCAATATCATCCATGGATTTTGAAAAGGATGCGGAACGGACAGAGAGGGAAGCGCCCTGCTTCACCGGGACTTTTGTGGGGCTGAGGCGAGCCAACTGGTTGGAAGGACTCACACCATGACAACCATGCCATCAGAGGGCCTGATCCGGCGCGAGGTCCTCGGCGGTCTTGGCGCGGCGAGCGTGGCCGCACTGCTGTTGCAGGAGGGGTGGGCGGAAGCGGCGCAACTCTTCACACACGGTACGCCCGACATCACCGCGCTGAACATGGCCGGCTTCGACCTAAAACACACCTCGTGCCTTCAGTGCGGCGCGATGTGCGGGCTGACCGCCATCATCAAGCGTCGCGCCAAGGAAGGGGAACGAAACTTCCTCGTCTACGGCAACCAGGACGCGCAGCATCCTCAGCGCGGCATGTGTGGCCGCGGCGCCACCGCCGTGCAGACTTGGAACAGCCCTCTGCGCTTGCGCAAGCCGCTGAAGCGCGTGGGCGCGCGCGGCGAAGGCCGGTTCCAGGAGATCTCCTGGGCGCAGGCCTTCGATGAAATCGCAGCGCGGATGAAGGCGATCATCGACGCTGACGGCGTGCGGGCCCTCGCCTTCGCGGGCCACAACGTGATGGACGATGCGCAGTGGCTGGTGATGGGGCTCGGCGCACCGAATTTCATCTCGCAATCGAGCACCTGCAACACGGCAGGCGTCGCAGGCCGCAGATGGATGCTGGGCGCCGCCTACGCCCATCATGCGGCGGTCGATCCGGACTATGAGAACGTCCGTTTTGTCCTCTTTCCGGGCCGCACCCTGCATGCGCCGATTGGAGCGCAGTTCCGGCTGGCCAAGGCACGGGCGAAAGGCGCCAAGGTTGCCTTCCTCAACCCAGCTCACCCGGACTCGGCCTTCGCCAACGGGGAATGGATCTCCTGCAAGCCCGGCACGGATGCGGCCTTCCTGCTCGGTCTCGCGCATGTGATCGTCCGCGACGGGCGGCAGGACGAAGCCTTCTTGCGCCGCTACACGAACCTCACTCTACTGCTCAAGCCGGATGGCAGGCCGTTGACTGAAGCCGACCTGCGCGAGGGCGGCGAGGCCGGCAAGTTCCTCCTCTTCGACGGCAAGGGCGCCAGGCTTGCGAAGCACGACGACGCCGATGCCGAGCCTGTGCTTGCGCATGAACAACCCATCGTACTGCGCGATGGGTCGCAGATTACGGTCAGCACGGCATGGAACCGTCTGCGCGCCCACTTGGCCGACTACACGCCCGACCGTGTGGCGCAAATCACCGAAGTCCCGGCAGAGACAGTGGAGCGGATCGCACGCCAGCTGGCGGAGGCGCCCGGTGTGGTGGAGGACACGTGGTACAACACCCGCAACGGATCGAGCGATACCGATGCGGTGATGGCGACCATCCTCGTCAACAGTCTGCTCGGCAACTTCGACCGGCCGGGAGGGCTTTGCTTCCGTGCGTCTTCCGGCCTGCCGCCTGCGATCTCCCGCGGCGCGGACGGGGTGGTGAAGACCATCCTTGGGACGGAGCTCGCCCTGCCGCCGCCAGGCCGCCGCATCGATCAGCAAATGTTCCCGGAAACCAACGGCACCTTCGAAGCCGTGGTGAAGAGTGTGCTTGATGGCGATGCGCCGTACACGATCAAAGGCCTCTTCGTCGTCGATGGCACGCTGTTCTGGCGCGACCCGAACACGCGACGGATCGAGGAGATGCTGCGCAAGCTCGATCTCGTCGTCGTGGTCGACATCCTGCACCAGGAGGTGTGCGACTGGGCGGACTACGTGCTTCCTTCGGACATGTTTCTCGAGCGCCCCGTGTTGCACACGATTGGCTGGAGTCTCGCCCCAGCGATCGCGCGCGGTGAGGCTGTGACCAAGCCCCCAGCCGGGGCTGACGTACGGCCCCTGTCCTGGATGGCGTTTCAGATCCTGCGCCGGATCCATCCTGAACGCGCTGCGGCTCTTGGGTGGCAAGAACGTTTCGAGGATCCGGAGCTGTTCGTGCGCGAGTTCCTCAGTGCGCTCGAGGAGAAGCGCCTGGATGCCGTGGCGGCACGGTGGAAGCTCGATCCGAAAGCCTTGCGCGAGGAGCTCAAAAGCAAAGGCTACATTCAGCTCGCTCCCCTCGCCTACGGCACCGTGCCCTATAAGCGCCCCCTGGCGACACCATCCGGCAAGGTGGACGTGTATGCTCTCCATCCCGTGCTGCGAGGGCTGCGCACGAGCGGGTTTCCTGCCCACCGTGATCCCACAGCCTACACACCACCGCAGGCGCCAAACGAGTTTTATCTCGTGAGCGGGAAGAGCCCTGCTGGCTCGTCTGCAACCGCCGGGCTCGCCTTCTCGACCCAGTTCCTGGCCGACAACGCCGTGTGGATGAACCCGCGTGATGCCGCACGCCTTGGGGTGAAGACAGGCGATGTGGTGGAGCTGACGGGAATCGATACTGGCTGGGTGGCGCGGACGCGCGTCAGGGTCACGGCCCGCGTGCATCCTGGCACGCTGTTCACCTTCTCCTACGTCGGCGGTCATCGCCAGCCGAAGCTCGCTGCCACTCCTGGCTTTGGCCGTCTCGTTGAAGGGGTGAACACGCACTGGTTCGCCACCGGCCGGCTCGACCCGGCAACAGGTTCCAACTTCAACAATGCGTCGGTGCGCGTTCGTGCGGTGGCGTAACGCACCACGGGGGAAAGGAAGGAGAGTGTCATGCGTCTGAGTCCCGGAGGCCGCCCGACACGCCGCCTCGCCCATCTGTGGAACGAGGCGGCCTGCATCGGCTGCGGTGCCTGCATCGTCGCCTGCACGGCGACCAACAACCCCGAGATGCTTTATCGCGAAGATAAGGGACGAAAAACGGTTGCGTCGAACATCAAGCGCTACGAGGGGGTAACGCCGCAAGGCCGCCCGACTCTGCTGCTCAACCAGTGCGCACACTGCGACGATGCGCCCTGTGTGCGCACCTGCCCCTTCGGCGCGATGTATCGCGATAGCGACGGCCTCGTGCGCTTGGATCCGCGCATGTGTGCGGGGTGCAAGTACTGCGTCACCTCGTGCCCGTACAATGTGCGCTGGATCCACCCGGACAATGGCCTGCCGATGAAATGCATGGGCGAAGGGTGCCTCGCTCTTGTTTCGGCTGGCATGCAGCCCGCCTGCGTGCAGGCCTGCCCGGCGCAGGCGCGTGACTTTGGCGATTTGAACAACCCGGACAGCGGCGTCAGTCGCACCTTGCGCACCAAGCGCACCCGCACCCTGCTGCCGAACAGCGGTGCGAAGCCGAAATACTTCATCGTGGAGGAGGTGTGATGAGCCCCGACACCGTCACCTTCCAGTCGCAGATCGCGCACTGGACCTGGACCATCGCTTGGTTCTTCTGGTTCATCGGCCTTGGCGGCATGCTATCGGTGGCCTACTACAAAGTGCGCCGACCTGCCGTCGCCTTTGCCATCCTTGTCTGCGTTACCCTCGGCTTGATCACCGTGTTCACACACCTCTCTCGGTGGTGGAACATGCCGATCGTCGTGTGGACGATGGTCACGAACCTGCATTTCAACTACCACTCTTGGATGTTTCTCGGCGTATGTGTCCTTTCCGTGCACCTCGTCATGGCGGCCTTCTTCGCTGCCTCGCATGTGGATTGGCTGTTCCAGCGTTTCCCCTTCCTCGGCTTCATCCGAACCCTGGCCGGGCTTGATCTTGTCTGCTTCGTGTTCGGCTTCGTCGGCGTGTTCTCGGTCGTGTATTCGGGCTTCCTACTGACGCAAGCGGTTGGCATTCCCCTGTGGGGCACGTCGCTGATCCCGATCCTCTGGGTGATCAGCGGGGGTGTGGCTGCGGTTGCCGCTTTGGAGCTGATGGCTCTCGCCGGCTGGGTGGATGAAGGTGTCTCGGCCTTCGGCTTAAAGCTCGGTCTTGGGCTTGACGCGCTGAAGCTGCTCGCCGTGGCGTCTTTCCTGCACGTCTCTGCAGGTGCGGTGAGCGCTGCCGCGCGCCTCGGCGCAGAGGAGCTTCTGTTCGGTTCGCTGGCCTGGATGACCTGGGGCATGGTGATCGGGATCGGCATTCTGATCCCCATGGTGCTTGCCGCCTGGATGGTGTGGTTTGGCAAGCGCAAAGTACTGATCGGCGTGTCCGCCGTCGCCGCGCTCACCGGAGTGTTGTTCCTGCGCGCCAGCATCCTGCTGGCGGGGGCCTGGGAGCCGTTAATCGGCTGAGGCGATCGGCTGGGGGAGCGGAAATTCCAAGGTGCTCCCTCAGCCG
>CALBEG010000033.1 GCA_937927455.1 uncultured Elioraea sp.
TGTCGGAGGCGGAACGACGGCGTCTTCGCCTCGGCCTCGATCTGCTTCCGCTGCGGGCGAGCGAACCGGATCTTGGGGACGGGTTTCGGCACGCCCTGATCGAGCTCAAGCGCGACCGCGGCCTTTATCGGCAAGCGGAGACCGGGGTGAGTGTGACCGGGGAACGCCTGTTCGCCACCCGGATCCTCCTGCCACCGACCGTCCCGCCAGGGCTCTATCTTGTTGACGTGCTCGGGGTTCAGGGTGGGCGTGTCGTCGCCTCGCGTGACCTCACCTTCAATGTCCGCCGGGTGGGAACGTCGGCGGAAATCTGGCGGTTCGCGCATGCCCATCCCTGGCTGTACGGCTTTGCCGCCGTGGTCGCCGCCGCCGTGGTCGGCTGGGCCGGCAGTGTGGTGTTTCGCCGCGGCTGAAGCCGTGTAGGCTGGGGGAGAGATGAGCGAGGAGGCGGGGCGTGAACGACAGGAGGTAGGGCGGCGGGAACGGCTGTTCCTCGTCGTTGTCGACGACAGTCCTGAACGCGCTGTCGCGCTGCGCTACGCCGCCTTGGCCGCAGCGCGCGGCGGGGGACGGGTCGCTCTCCTGCGCGTTGTCGAACCGCCGGGACAAGCGGAATGGGCGGGAGTGGCCGAAATGATGCGCGAGGAACGGCGTGCCGAGGCCGAACAGCTGCTGCAGGGCCTCGCCGCCGAGGTGAACCGGATCGCAGGGTCCGTTCCCATCCTCTACGTACGCGAGGGCGAAGCGCGCGACGAGCTGCTGAAGCTTCTGGCGGAGGAACCCGCGATCAGCGTGCTTGTTCTTGCCTCCTCCACCTCGTCTGAGGGTCCAGGGCCCCTCATCACGGCGCTGACGGGCCGCTACAACCGCCTCTTGCGCACACCGCTCGTCATCGTGCCGGGGAGCCTCAGCGACCAGGAACTGGACACCGTCACCTGAGGGCTCCGCCTGCCGTCAGCCCCGCACCTCCATGGTGATCGGGCCCTCGCTCATTCCGCGCACGAACTGATCGACATAGGGGTTGCCGCTGTCGTAGATCCGCTCTGCGGGGCCCTGCCAGATGATCTTCCCCTTGTGGATCATCGCGATCTCGTTGCCGATCCGCTGTGCTGAGGCCATGTCGTGGGTGATCGAGAAGGCTGTCGCGCCGAGCCGTTCCACCTGCTCCACGATCAATGCGTCGATGATCGCGCCCATGATCGGATCGAGCCCCGTCGTGGGCTCGTCGAAGAAGATCAGGTCCGGCCGGGCGGCGATGGCGCGGGCCAGCGCCACCCGCTTCTGCATGCCTCCCGACAGTTCGGACGGATAGAGATCTGCGACATCGGGACCGAGCCCGACCTGGGCCAGGATCTCGATCGCGCGAGGCTTGGCCTCGGCCCGGCGCATCATCTTGCGCGCGAGCAAACCGAAGGCGACGTTTTCCCAAACCGGCAGGCTGTCGAACAGCGCACCTTGCTGGAACAGCATGCCGATCCGTCCGTTCACGGCTTCCCGTTGGGATCGGTTCATGGAAAGAACGTTCCGGCCATCGATTTCGATCGTGCCCGCATCGGGCTCGATCAAGCCGAGAATGCACTTGAGCAGCACCGACTTGCCCGACCCGGAGCCGCCGATGACGACGAAGCCCCGTCCCCCCGGCACGTCGAGATCGAGGGAATCGAGCACTATCTTCGCGCCGAATGCCTTGCTCAGGCCGCGGATTCGGATCTTCGGGGGGGCTTCCGTCATCGCGCGAAGAAGAGTTCAGTGATCACGTAGTTGAAGGTAAGGATGAGGATGGAGGCGGAGACGACCGCGTTCGTCGTCGCCGCGCCCACGCCCTGCGCACCGCCGCGCGAATGGTAGCCCTGGTAGCAGCCCATCAGAGCGATGATGAAGCCGAACACCGCCGCCTTGACGAGCCCGGAGACGACGTCCTGTACCTCCAGGAATTCCCAAGTGCGCTGCATGTAGGTGGCGGGATTGAACTCGAGTTTCGCCACGCCGACGATAAAACCTCCCAGCACACCCAGGATGTCAGCGACGATGACGAGCAGCGGCAGCACGATTGTCGCTGCCACGAGGCGCGGTACGACGAGATATTTGATCGGGTTCGTCGACAGGGTCGTCAGAGCGTCGATCTGGTCGGTCACGCGCATGGTGCCGAGTTCAGCCGCGATCGCCGCCCCGATGCGCCCGGCCACCATCAGCCCGGCGAGCACGGGTCCCAGTTCGCGCGTGATGGAGAGCACGACGACTGTGGCAACCGCGCCTTCGGCCGAGAAGCGCGCGAAGCCCGTGTAGGACTGCAGCGCCAGCACCATGCCGGAGAAAATCGCGGTGAGGGCGACCACGGGCAGGGAGAAATAGCCGATCTCCATCATCTGCCGCGCCAGCAGGCGCGGATAGAAGGGCGGACGGACGACGTGGCTGAGGGCAACGGCGGCGAACACGGCCACCGACCCAGCCGCGGCAACAAGGCCGAGCGCGCTGCGGCCGATGGCGGCCAGCAGATCGAGGAGTGCGTTCACGCCGCGCCGACGTACACGCGCCGGTGCCGCGCGGCGCCGAGCGCGGTCAGGATCTCGTAGCCGTTGGTGCCGGCTGCCGCGGCAACCTCGTCGGGCGGAATTTCAGGCCCCATCAGTTGCACGACGGCACCAGGCGCGGCCTCGGGCACATCAGTGACATCGAGAGTGACAAGGTCCATCGAAACCCGGCCCACGATGCGCACGCGACGACCGGCAAGCCAGCCGACGCCGCGATTGGAGAGAACCCGCTGATAGCCGTCGGCATAGCCCACGGCAATGGTGGCGATCCGGCTCGCGCGCTCGGCCCGCCAGGTGGCGTTGTAGCCGACCGTCTCGCCCGCTTCGATGTCGCGCAGCTGCAGGATGCGGGCCTCGACGGTGACCACGGGCCGCATCGGATTCGGCCGCCCTGGTGTCGGATTGAGGCCGTAGAGCGCGGCGCCAGGGCGGGCGAGATCGGATGCCGCGAAGGAGCCGAGAAAGATCCCTGACGAGTTGGCGATCGAGGTCGGGCTCGACGGAAGCAGGGCGCGCCGTGCATGAAACAGCGCGACCTGCTCCGCATTGCGTGGATCGTCTGCACAGTCCGCCGACACGAAGTGGGTCATCACGAAGCGGAGGTCGATCGCTGTGAGCCGCCTTGGGTCTTGCGCTAGCCGTTCGAACTCTCGACAGTCGAGACCGAGCCGGTTCATGCCCGAATCGAGATGAAGAATGGCGGGAAGCCGCGCCTCGCGCGCAGACGCGACGGCGCCCCAGCGTTCGATCGCACCCAGATCGTTCAGGACCGGAACGAGCCCGGCTTCCGCCGCCATCGTCTCCTCGCCCGGGCAGAGGCCGTTGAGCACACCGATCATCACCTCCGGCGGAACCTCGGCGCGCAAGGCGAGGGCTTCTTCTAAGCGCGCGACGAAGAGATGGCGCACGCCTTCGCGCAGCAGCCGCCGCACCACTGGCACGGCACCAAGCCCGTACGCATTCGCCTTGACCACGGCCGCCGCGCGACCCGGTGCCGCGAGCGCGTCGAGCTGACGCCAGTTCGCTGCCACCGCATCGAGATCGACGATCAGCCGCGAGGGGGGGAGCGCCTCAACCGGCGTCGAGGCCACGGTGCTGGCGGTCCAGATCGGCGAAACGGGTGAACTCGGCCTCGAAGAAGAGCTCGATCTTGCCGGTCGGCCCGTGACGCTGCTTGGCGAGGATGAGCTCGGCGACGTTGTGCACGCGCTCCATGTCTGAGAGCCACTTGGCGTGCGCCTCCTCGAACTTCGCTTGGTTGTCGAAGCCCATCAGTTTCGGCTCGCGGGCGGCGAGGTAATACTCGTCGCGATAAAGAAACATCACCACGTCCGCATCCTGCTCGATGGTGCCCGATTCGCGCAGATCGGCAAGCTGCGGCCGCTTGTCCTCGCGGTTCTCCACCGCGCGCGAGAGCTGCGACAGAGCAAGCACCGGCACGTGGAGCTCCTTCGCGATCGCCTTCAGTCCTTGCGTGATCTGACTGATCTCGAGCACGCGGTTCTCCGGCCGCGACCCCGGTGCCGGACGGAGCAGTTGCAGGTAGTCGACGACGACGAGAGCGAGACCCTGCGTGCGCTTCAGCCGCCGACAGCGGGTGCGCAGAGCGGAGATGGACAGCGCCGGCGTATCGTCGATTTGGATCGGCAGGGCGGAGATGCGGCGGGAGGCCTCGACGAAGCGGTCGAAATCCTCCGCCCGCACATCGCCCCGGCGGATGCGGTCGGAACTCACGCGCGCCTGCTCGGCGAGCAGACGGGTGGCGAGCTGTTCCGCGCTCATCTCGAGCGAAAAGAGCGCGACTGCCGGTGCGCGCTTCGCCCCCGCGCGTGAGGCGTCATCCGCAACCACGCGCGCAGCGTTGAAGGCAAGGCAGGTGGCGAAGGCCGTCTTGCCCATGCCCGGCCGGCCGGCAAGGATGATGAGGTCCGAGGCGTGCAGCCCGCCCATCTTCTGGTCGAGGTCGCGAAACCCTGTGGCGAGGCCCGACACGCCGCCCTGTGAGCGGAAGGCGCGCTCGGCGGCGTCGATGGCGCGGGACAGGGCGAGATCGAAGGGGATGAAGGTGCGATCGGTGACACCTTCGGTCGCGATTTCGAACAGCGCCTGTTCGGCGGCCTCGATCTGCCCCGCGCCGTCGAGTCCCTCAGGGTCGCCGAAGGCACGATTGACGATCTCCTCGCCGATGTCGATCAGCTGGCGGCGAAGATAGGCGTCGTGGATCGCTCGCCCATAGTCACCGGCGTTGATCACGCCGACGGTGGCGGAGACGAGTTGGGCGAGATAGGCCGTGCCGCCCACTTCCTCGAGCAGCCCCTCATGCTCGAGGTCGGACTTCAGGGTGACAGCGTCGGCGAGCTGGCCGCGCTCGATCCGGCGCACGATCGCCTCGAAGATTCGCGCGTGCACGGGGTCGGCGAAGTGCTGCGGGGCGAGGAAGTCCGCCACCCGCTCGTAGGCCTTGTTGTTGACGAGGAGAGCACCAAGCAGCGCCTGTTCGGCTTCGAGGTTCTGCGGTGGTGTGCGCAGCTTGAGGGCGGCGAGCGGATCGTCAGCAAAGCCATGCGGGCGCGGCGGCGCGATGGATGGCGGCATGCGGAATCGGTCCCCTGCAACGACCACGCGAGATTAGCGCGCTTCGCCGCCTGCGCGAGGGGCGGGCGCGCTCACACCCCTGTGGAT